>DATKCX010000305.1:0-2344 GCA_035512975.1 Ilumatobacter sp. | reverse complement strand
CGTCGACGTACCTCACCTACGACGGCAGGTACAACCACGTCGGTCGACGCGGCGACGACACGGTGACCGCTTTCAAGGTACGTGGCCGCGCTCGGATCGCGGTCGACGCTGATGCGGTGATGCTGAACGTCACCGCGATCTTCCCGGACGGTCCGGGATTTCTCACCCTGTACCCGTGCGGACAACAACGGCCGATTGCGTCCAGCGTCAACTACAGCGGGAGCGGCATGGTCGTGGCCAACGCGGTGCTCGTGAGGGTCGGCAACGGCGGGAACGTCTGCCTATACACCAGCAGTGCCACCGACATCGCGATCGACATCGCTGGCTACGTCCCGCACCAGGGACAGTTGAACACCGTCTTCCCGGCTCGGGTGCTGGAAACCCGGCAGGTCGAAGGCTTCACCACGGTCGACGGACAGGCACAGGGCATCGGTCGAGTCGCGGCCGACTCCGACACCAGCGTGCTCGTTGCAGGGCGAGCCGGGGTGCCAGACGACGCCGAATCGGTGTTCGTGAACGTCACCGCCGTGTTCCCCGACGGCCCAGGGTTCCTCACGGTGTACCCGTGCGGGTCGCAGCGTCCGCAGACGTCGAACGTCAACTACGAGGCCGGCCAGGTGGTGCCGAACTCGGCGCTGGTTCGGCTCGGCGACGCTGGTGCCGTGTGCATCTACTCCCTCACCGCCACCGACATCGTGGTCGATGTGAGCGGATTCGCTCGGCCGGTTGCCACCACCGAGACGCTGCTGCCGGCACGACTACTGGAAACTCGGCGAGGGGTGGGGAACACCACCATCGACGGTCTGTTCGAGGGTGTTGGTCGGGCTGGCCGCGACACCGTGTTGGAACTCGACGTGGCCGGTCGCGGCGGCGTGCCCGCTGACGCGCAGTACGCGCTCCTGAACGTCACTGCCGTGTCTGCCGAGCGCCCGGGCTTCATCACCGTGTACCCGTGCGATGCCCCGAAGCCGTTCGCATCGAACGTGAACTACGCGGGGCGCGACGTCCGCCCGAATGCGGTGCTGGCCAAGCTGTCGGCCACGGGCACCACGTGCGTGTTCACGACCGCAGCGACCGACGTCCTGGTCGACGTCACGGGTTACGGGCGGTTCGACCCGTCCGCCGTGGAGGCGCTGCGACGTGCGCTCACCGAGAACACGGCCACCACCCGAGGCACCCCGACGGTCGGCGTGTTCGTGTGCCTCGTACCGACCGTTACCACATCGCCCGACTATGACGGCACCGCCAGTCGGAACACCAACACGGCGGCCGAACTCGCCGCGACGGCGAACCAGTTCGTCACTCCGTATTTCGATGCGATGAGCAACGGGCGCTTCGTGCCCACGTTCGTCTCGGCAGGCACGATCACGCTGTCCGCCACCGATGGGCGCGACGACTGTCTCGACAACGGTGAAGACCTGGGCGACGCATACGACCTGCCGGTGGCGTTCGACAACGTGCCCGACCACGTCAACGGCCAGATCGGTCTCACCAGCATCTACACCCAAGGTGGAGCAGCTCGCCCCGGCGGCATCTGGGTGTCGGGTCTCGCGGTCGCCAACGACGAGTGGGCGACGTTGTCCCACGAGATCGGTCACGCTTTGTTCTGGCGGCACTCCCGGTCGAACAACGGCTTCCCGTATGGCGATCACTACGACGTCATGGGATGGACTCGCGACTGTCAGTTCGCGCCCGTCTCCACGCCGACTTCGCAGTGCACGAGCGGTCAGACCACGCAGGCGTTCAACCGATTCGCGAGCGGGTGGATCGACGAAGCGGTCGTCGCAGTGCATTCCGCTGGCATCCAGGTGTACACGATCGGAGCGGCGGACTCCGGCGCGATGGAACTGCTCATCGCACCCACCGACGTATCAGCGTCACAAGCCCTGGCCGTCGAAACCCGCATCAAATCCGGGTACGACATCGCCCTCGACCGCGACGGCGTGATCGTGCGCTTCGTCGACGGGATGGAACGTCAGATGGCGTTTGCGGCGACGTCATGCAGCGTCTCGTTGTGCGATCGGGTACTGGACGTCGGCGACTCGGTGGTGGTGAACGGCCTGACCATCGACGTCACGGAGCGCACGGCGACCACGTTCACCCTGCAGGTCTCGGGCACGTACACCGGTCGAGTGGTGAACTGACGGGCCGTCGCTAGCGGCTTCGTGCCAGGCCGGCGAGTCGCCGGGCGAGTGGGCGCGGAGTCAGCCCGCTCCCAGCCACCAACGCTTTGTAGAGCGCACCCGGCACTGCGACGGCACGGTTACGGGCGACCGAGTCCAACCCGTGACGCGCCACATCGGTGGCGTCGGCCCATGCGAAGCTCGGATACGAAGCTGGATTG
>DATKCX010000304.1:0-4681 GCA_035512975.1 Ilumatobacter sp. | reverse complement strand
GGTCGACGTACTGATCGAGGAACCACTCCATGAGCGAGCGGGTGAGCACGTACCCCTCGGCGTTCTCGATGTAGGAACCCTGCGTGGTGTCGGTGTTGGTGACCGGGGTGATCAACACCTGGCCGGCGATCGGTGGTCCCCCGGCATCGCGGGCGAGTTGGCTGACGACCGCTGCGAGGTTGCCGCCGGCGCTCCAGCCGCACACCGCTACCGGTTGGTCGATGCCGCCGAGTTCCACCGCGTGATCCGACACCCAACGGAGCGCAGCCATCGCGTCGTTCACTGCCGCTGGAAACTTCGCGTCGACGGTGTGCCGGTAGTCGACCGACACGAAGATCGCGTTGCTGCGCACGCACAGGTCGCGGCATGTCGGGTCGTCGGACGTGGCGCTGCCCAGCACCCATCCGCCACCGTGGTAGTACGCGACGATCGGGTGTGGCCCCGGAGTGGGCGGGCGATACAGACGGTAGGCGAGCTCACCATCGGCAGCCGGGTACGTGCCGTCGATGATCTCGCCCACCTCGGGGCCGGTGGGTCGCTCTGCGTTGATGGCCTCGGACATTGCTCGGGCGTCGGCTGGCGGCAGCGTCTCGAATGGCGGCAGCGCTAGCGTTTCCAGGAACTCCAGCACCATTCGAACGTCGGGCTGGAGCCGGGTGATGACGCCGTCGTTCACCGATTCACCGGCCGGACCTTGGAAGCGGAATCCGAGATAGCCCTGGTCGACGACGTCTGTGCAGAGCTGGCGATACGCGCCCACCCCACCGATGTAGGGCAGCATCACCCGGGGTTTGCCGGGCACGTTCGCCCCCATGTACCACGAGTCGGTCTGCGGAAACATCGTGAGCGCGGCGCAGTCGTCGACGTGCACACCCCACGCGTGCTCGGCGAGTGGGGTCGGCTCGATCGTGAGTTGCTGGTGGTCGGTCATGTGAGCCAAGCAGTCGGTGACCCAGTCGACGTGCTGTTCGATCGACGTGGCCATGTTCGACAACACCGATGGGCTTCCCGGCCCGGTGATCATGAACAGATTCGGGAACCCGTGGGTCATCAAACCGAGATAGGTGTGCGGCCCGTTCGACCAACGATCGGCCAACTGCCGGCCGTCGCGTCCGGCGATGTCGACCGCCACGATCGCTCCGGTCATTGCGTCGAAGCCGGTGGCGTAGACGATCGCGTCGAACTCGTAGGAGCCGCGCGTGGTGTCGATGCCCGTCTCGGTGATGCCGACGAACGGCTCGTCGCGCAGGTTGACGAGTGTGACGTGGGGCAGGTTGAACGTCTCGTAATACCCCGAGTCGAGACACGGACGTTTGGTGCCGAACGGATGGTCGGTGGGACACAGGGCCTCGGCTGTGGCCGGGTCGGTGACGGTTGCACGAATCTTGTTGCGCACGAACTCTGCGAACGTGTCGTTGGCGACCGGGTTGACTCCCAGGTCACTGAACTTCGAACTCGGTGCCAGGAGGTGACCTTCCTGCCACACCTCTTCGTAGCGGCGTAACCGCTCGGCTTCGTCCACTTGATCGACCCGCTGCTCGGCGACGGGGATGTTCATGCCCGCCTGCGACCAGCGCGCCGTCTCACGAAAGGTCTCGCGGTCGGCGGCCAGCGCAGCGAGATGCTCTGGCAGCGGACCGTTGCGCGCCGGCATGGAGAAGTTCGGCGTGCGCTGGAAGACGGTGAGCTGGCTTGCTTCCTCGGCGATGAACGGAATGGACTGCACGCCCGACGATCCGGTGCCGATCACGGCGACGCGCCGGCCGGTGAAGTCGACGACGTCGTGTGGCCAGGTACTGGTGAAGTACACGTCGCCCTGGAAACGCTCGGCTCCGGCCACTTCGGCGGCTTTGGGCATGGACAGACAGCCCGTTGCCATGACATAGAACCTGCTGGTCGTGGTGGTGCCGTCGCTGGTGATGATGTTCCATGTGGCCGATTCGCCGTCCCACGCTGCCGACGACACTCGTGTGCCGAACCGAATGCTGGTGCGTAGGTCGTAGCGGTCGGCCACGTGCTGGAGGTAGCGGAGGATCTCGGGTTGTGTGGCGTACTTTTCCGACCACTGCCAGTCGCGCTCGAGCTCTGGGTCGAAGCTGTACGAGTAGTCGGCGGTGGGCACATCGCAGCGAGCGCCGGGGTAGCGGTTCCAGTACCACGTTCCGCCCACGTCGTCGGCCCCCTCGAACGCCACGACCCGAAGGCCGATCGAGCGAAGCTTGTGGATGAGGTAGAGCCCCGCAAATCCGGCTCCGACCACTACGACGTCGGTGTCGAGACCGGTGTTCGGCGGAGTCGTCGGGTCGAGCGTTTGCGTGTCGGTGTCGGCGGTGCTCACGCCCGTCGAACCTAAACCGAACCCTGCTCAGGCGACGAGGCGGCGCGCGATCACTTTCAGGCAGAGCGTCTCGTCGGCACCTTCGAAGATCGACAGCACACGGGCGTCGACGAACAACCTGCTCACGTTGTACTCCTCGGCATACCCGAAACCACCGTGGATCTGCAGCGCCTCGCGAGTGACCCACTCGGCGGCCTTGCACACGTACGCCTTGACCATGCTGGCTTCCATGGCTCCTTCACCGCGGGCCATCATGCGCGACACCACGTAAGAGAACTGGCGGCTCGCCTGGATGATCATGGCCATCCGGCCGAGCTTGGCCTGAGTGAGCTGGTACTCGATGATGTTCGACTCGAACACTTTGCGATTCTCGGCGTACTCGACAGCGCCCTCATAGGCGGCTTGCATGACGCCCAGCGCACGCGCCGCGGTCTGGAGTCGCCCGTTCTCGAAACCGGCCATCTGCAGATAGAAGCCTTTGCCCAGACCGTCGGCCTCGCCGATGAGATGGTTTGCGGGAACCCACCAGTTGTCGATGGCCAGCTCGTAGGAGTGCATGCCGCGATAGCCGATGGTGTCGATCGGACGGCCCTCCATCTTGCCGCCGCCGGGCTGTTCCAGTTCGAAGCCGTGCCCATCGCCACGTTCTTTGGGGACGATGAACAAACTGAGCCCTCGGTGGCCCTTCGATCGGTCGGGATCGGTGCGCGCCAGCAGCGCCAACGCGTCGGCTCTGGCCGCGAAGGTGCACCACGTCTTCACGCCGTTGATCACGTACCCGTCTGCGCCGTCCGGCCCCGTAGCGGCCGTCGCGGTGACCTTGATGCCCGCAACGTCAGAGCCGTAGTCGGGCTCGGTGACCGCCACCGCTGGCATCACTTCGGCGGTGGCGAGCTTGGGAAGCCATTCGTGCTTCTGCTCTTCGGTGCCGCCCTTCAGCAGCGCGCGGGTGAGGATTTCGGGGCGGGTGATGAGCGAGCCACCGATTCCCAGACTCGCCCTCGCCAGTTCTTCGGTCGCGACCACCATCGCCAAGTATTCGTCGTCGCCGCCCTCGCCGTATCCGCCGTACTCGGCGGGCACGCTGAGGCCGAATGCGCCGATCTCGGCCATTCCCTTGATGACTTCCTCAGGCACGTCGCCGTTGGTGCGGTGGACGTGCTCGGCGTGCGGTGCGATCACATCGCCCGCAAAAGCTCGGAACGCGTCTTGAACGGCCTCCATGTCGTCGGGTAGATGGCGCGGCCCCGGCGTTTTGGCGAGCGACGCGATGAATGCCGGGTGGCGGTGCGCGGTGACGAACTCGTGAGCGGGGGCGAGTACCGACGGGTCGATGCCCCAGAACGCTTCGCGGCCGATCAGCTTGGTGATGAGGTCGTGGATCGCGTCGGCAGCGAACGCGCAGGTGAGCTGGGCTTCCACGTCGCCTTTCTCGCCGTATGGGAGCATCGCCCGGGCGGTGGTGATGGCGGCGGCACCGTGCGCCAGATCGTAGGCGAACACCTGCTCTGCGTCGGGCCCGCCCATCTCGGTGAGCCTGGCGATGCCGCTCCCGATGACCAGCTGTGCGAGTTCGAGAGCGTCGGTTGCGGCAGAAATCGTGGTCGCAGACATGCCCGAAACGTACTCGCCGGTAACCCCACCCCAGCAATCCCACCCAGGCCCAACCTCCCCGACGTCGCGATTTTGCCCGGCCTGCCTAGCAGAAGCGCGACACGCTGGAGTCGTTGGGTGTGGCAGCATCTCTCGGGTGAGTGAGATCTGTGTGTACTGCGGGGCCAACCCTGGGTCCGACCCGGCGTTCGCAACCGCAGCGCGTGACCTGGGCCGAGCGATTGCCGCCACCGGGCACGGGTTGGTCTATGGCGGCGGACGTGTCGGCTTGATGGGAATCGTCGCGGACTCTGCACTTGAAATCGGTGGTCGGGTCACCGGGTTCATTCCCCGAGCACTCGCCGACCGAGAAGTGGCGCACCGCGGACTCACCGAACTCGTTGTCACCGACTCGATGCACGCTCGCAAGGCCGGGATGGAGCAACAGGCTGATGGCTTCATCGCTCTGCCCGGCGGTTTTGGCACGCTCGACGAGGTCCTCGAGGTGCTGACCTGGAACCAGATCGGTTCGATCGCGAAACCGGTGGCATTCTTGAACGTGAACTCGTTCTTCGAGTCGTTGTTCTCGTTTTTCGACAAGGCGGTCGAGGTGGGGTTGCTGATGCCAGCTCACCGTGAGATGGCGCAGCTCGCCAACACCATCGATGAGGCCATCGTGATCGCCACGGGCGATGCACCCACGTCCCCGTCGAAGTGGACCGACACGTTCGTCACGCCGTGATGCTCGAC
>DATKCX010000303.1:0-3931 GCA_035512975.1 Ilumatobacter sp. | reverse complement strand
AGCAGGTGGAGGAGTCTGGTACCGAGGTGCCGTCGGTCGACATCGCTCTGGGCGCTACGGTCGCAGGATGAGGCGATGCTTCCGAGCTGCGGTGCCCCACGGCACTGCCGGGCCCGGGCGATGGATCACTCCGTTGGTGATCGTCGCGACACTCGCGGTTGCGTCGGCTTGTTCCGATGGCGGGCTGTCCTCCTCGGAAGTTGACGGTGGTTTGCTCGGCTTGTCGCTCGACACCGTCTCCGATGCAGTGTCCGTTGGGGACTTTGCAGTCGTGTTCGACGTGGTGGCCGAGCGCGACTTCGCCGACGCGGACATTTCGCCGCCCGCTGACGGATCACCGACGCGGTCGCTTCCCACCGACCCCGACGACGACTATGTCGGACGTGTGGTTCGCTCCGTGGTCGACACGGTGGTGTGGGATGACGGCGAGCGAGTCGTGCCGTCGGAGTTCGAGTTCGTCACGGCGGGCTGGAACGTGCGCAACGGATCCCGTTTCGCGGCCGATGATGGGCCGTGGTTTCGCGTCGAGGTCGGCGAACGGTACTTCGGTGTGTTCGCGGACTTCGGCGGGGAGATCGGGCCGATGAGCATCATCGCGATCTACGGGTTGGACGGTGATCGGCTGGTCGAGGTCAGCACCGCCGGTGGACCCGAGCAGTTCGATGGTGCGACGCTCAGCGTCGTCGCAGCGATGCTGGGCGACGCGACCCCAGCATCCGTCAGCTCATCGGAGCTTGAATCGCAGCGATCCGGTTCGACGTTGTCCGACTTCGTTGGTGATGACCCGTTGGGTTTGCTCGGTGACGGTTGGGAGCGAATTGGACGAGACACGACCGAATACACATACGCAGCTCCGGTGTGTCCCGCCCAGGAGACCTACGCTTCGTTGACTGGTTCGCCCGTCGTCGTGGACACGTACCGCTCGCCGGTCGGTGACGGCGTCGAAGTCGACGTGTCGGTCATCGACATCCCCGATGCAGCGAGCAGGGCGCAGTTGGTCGTTGCTGCGTTCGACGAAGTCTCCGAATGCCCGCTGGACACATCGTTCGGCATCGACAGCGGGGTCGCCCTGCTGGAACAACGCTGGCAGGGTGCGAGCGGCTACTACGGCAGCGATCGCGGGTTCATCGTCGTCGCACCCGACGAGTTTGACGCAGCACCGTTCGCGGTGATTCTCGAACCTCGCGGCCACCCGATCCCACAAGCGGTGGTCGATCACCTCGTGGGCCGCAGTCGCGCCTTGCTGCTCACGTCCGAGCAACCACCCGAACCGCCCCCCTATCTCGACGCGGCGTCGATCCAGTTGGGAGCGGATCCGCTTGGCCTGGTCGCGAACGGTTGGTCGCTTCGTTGGCGCGATACCGACCGGTTGAGCGTTGGCGATCGCAGGAATGACTGCGTCGAATGGACCGAGTTCGACACGCTCGACGGGACGACCTACTGGTCAGACGACATGACGTACCTGGCTGGCGGGATCGAGTGGTACCTCGATGTCGGATACTGGACACTCACCCCCATCGAGGCGACCGCGTTGGTCGACGGCTTCGATCGCCTCGTTCAATGCCCTTCGGTGGAAGACGCCGGGCGCGATGCCGACCTGTTCACCCTCTCGACCGATGACGACAACTGGATGATCGGTGGCTACTTCGTGACCGGCGAGTCGGCCCATGTCGCGATCGCGTCACCCGACGGTCGCGCCGTGACACTGGAAACCAGTCGGTTCGAGCTGGACCGGACCGACCTCGAGAGCCTTGTGGTTGCCGCGCTCACCCATCTGGACCCATCAGCACCTCGCCGGCCGACGGTCCTCTACGAACCTGTCACCCCCGGCGTGACGAGCCCACGCCTCACCGCCTTTCCTCAAGATCCGCTCGGGCTCCTCGCCGACGGCCTCGACGGACGAGACACATACGCGACCGACTTCGATCTACGCAGTCTCCTGCTCGCAGCATGCGACGAGCAACTCTCGAACATCGCCGAACTCGGCCGCCTGCCGGCGCTCCGCGGCTCTTACTGGACACCTGGCCCGAACGGCTACCAGGTCGACATCCAGATCGTTGACCTCACGTCCCGTGCTGCGGCGAACACCTACTGGAACGCTGCGCCGCTCCTCACGATGTGTTCCATCGCCACGATGACCGGGGCGTCGCTCGACGACCTCGACCTGCAGGTGCGAACACTGGCACCCGACGTGTTGGCCTTCACACCCGACAACACCAACGGCTGGTACTCGGTACTCGGCCCGACCGGCATCGTTGCGACCCTGACGATCGAAGCCACCGAAGCCACCGAAACCGACGGGGCAAACGAGATCCACGAGACCGCACCCGTCGATGCCCTCATCGATCGAACACGACAACTGCTCGCGCTCGACCTGATCAGCGAATGAGACCAGTCCTTGCCGATCGCCCGTCGATGGTGGCTACCCACGCCGCTTCCGGCAGCTTGTGAGACGCCTACCATCCTACGAATGGGGCCGCTCCGCCCGGCTTCCAAGCTTTCCGGAAGGTGCGTGCCTACTTCCGTGCGTTCGAGTTGTTGTCGTACGCGAGGAACAGCGTGGTCGGCTCGCCGATCAGTTCCATGCCCACCTTGTACCAGTGCGACTTCGGGTTGCGGTCCTCGCCCCAGCGGGTCAGCAAACAGATGTTGCCATCTCCGTTGCGATCAACCCCATCCAGGATGGCCGCCAGTTCGCTGACGTCCGCGAACGGGTTCACGAGCAGCCCGTCATACACGGTCTGGGCCACCTCCATGACCGTCCGTTCGAGCGAGCCGGTGATCTCAGGCGGGCATCCGGTCTTCGGTTCGGCACCGGCGATTGCCGGCAGGCCGGTCACGGTAGCGGCCGTGAGCACACCGGCAACAAAGAGCTTTCGCATGACAACCCCCAGCTCGCGTCTACCGGGCTTGGCAGTTCGTGCCGACAGTCAAGTCCCGCACAACACCGGTGTCAAGACGCACGAGACCGGCGCGAGCTTGCTCGCCGAGCTCGCTGATGCACCAGAAGTGCGGCTCGGCCACGGTCAACCGGCCGGTCGATGACGGCGGCGTTGACGACGGCGACCTGGGGGTCTGTGTCGTCGGGTCGGGTCGTGACCGCCACCGCGAGGCTCCGGTTGGCACCGGCGTACTCGCGTATGACGGGCAGCCCTTTGCGGTGGTGAGCGTCACGGTTGGTCGCGGACGAGTTCGATCTCGATCTCGATCCGGATCTCTTTGGAGACGAGGAGTCCGCCGGCTTCCAGGAGCATGTTCCAGGTCAGGCCCCAGTCTTCGCGGTTGATCGTGGTCGAAGCGCTGAACACGGCGCGGTCGTTGCCCCACGGGTCCCGGGCGTGACCGATGTACTCGACGTCGAGGGCGACGGGTCGGGTCACGTCTTTGATGGTGAGGTTGCCCGCCAGGGTGCCGGTTGCTTCGTCGACGGTGATGCCGGTGGACACGAATGTCGCCTGCGGGTACTGCTCGACGTCGAACAGGTCGGCGGAGCGGAGGTGGTCGTCGCGGGTGTCGTTACCCGAGTTCACGGTCGCCGTGTTGATCACGACCGTCAAAGCCGAGTCGGCGATGTTGTCGGCGACTTCGGCGTGGCCGGTCACGCCGGTGAAGCGGCCCCGGACCTTGGTGAGGCCGAAGTGGCGGCCGACGAAGCCGACCTCGGCGTGACCGGGATCGATCGTCCACCGGCCGGGCATCGGGTACTCGGTGCCGTCGACGGTGCGGACTGGTGCTGTGCTGGTCATGTCGTCTGTCCTCCTGAACAGTTATGTGCGTAAGCACACATTACCAGTGCGTGCGCACGCACGCAATAGTGTAAGGTGTGACATATGGCCAACCGCTCGGGACAGCCCGACCCCGTCGCCGCCTGGCGGTCGATGCTCCTCGCTCACAGCCGCGCCCTGAGAGCCATCGAATCCGAGCTCGAAGC
>DATKCX010000302.1:0-3399 GCA_035512975.1 Ilumatobacter sp. | reverse complement strand
AAGTACATCTGGGTGGTGAGCACGGTGATACCGGTGTTGCGCCCGAGCAGGAGTGGCCCTGTGAACTGTCCGAGACCGAGCAACAGCGCCACGCCCCCGCCGTAGACCAGCGTGGGCCGCAGGAGCGGGAGGATCACCTTGAAGAAGACTCCGACACTCCGCGAACCGCTCGAGTGGGCCGCCTCGATGGTCTCGGCGCTGATGTTCTGGAAGCCGGAACTCACGAAGATGTAGACGAATGATGTCAACCCGAAACCGGTGATGATGATGATCCAGGGCAGTGTGTAGATGTCGACCGGACCCTCGTCGAGGTGATTCCACCACGGCAAGTTGCGCAGGAGCGCGTTGAGATAGCCGGGCCGCGGCGAGAACAAGAACGCCCACCCGGTCACCGATGCCACCGCCGGCACGATGATCGGAAAGATCGGTAGCACCCTCATCAGCCTCAGGCGGGGCGGCAGGCGCGTCGCGGCCCATGCCAGCAGCGTGCCCAGCACCAGGGCGATCACGAGCGAGCCGAGGGCCAGCCCGATCGTCGCCACGAGCGTTTCGCGAATCCCGCGCGTGTTCCAGGCGCGTTCGTAGCCCGACGCTCCGTCTTCGAGCGCCAACTGCTGGAGGCGGAACAGCGGCAGCAGGACCAAGTATGCGAGGCCGACACAGAATGCAAAGATCGTGAGGCGGCTGACCGCCGTCGAACGCAGGAGTCGACCGAGTCCGACCGACAGCAGCGGGCTCGTCGGGTTCACAGTGGCGACGGTCATGATGCGACCGCGGCGTGGACGCGTTGGCCGGAACAGATGACTCGGCGTTCGTCGCCGTCGAAACACAATGGCGCCGCTGGGTCGAAGGCGAGCACGACCTCGTCGTCGCGGGTGAGCCGGCGGGCCCACCCGTCGTAGCAGTCGCTTGGCACTCGTGCGTGGAAGCGCTGATCGTGCACCAGCACCACGACGTCCATGTGGCGGCCACCGAACTGCGAGTCGACCACCGTCGCGCGACATGTCGCCAGGGACGGCGCGAGGTCGGCACCTTTGGGAGCGAGCGCGAGGTCGTCCGGCCGCAACCGGGCGCTCACTGCCGAGTGCTCGGCCGGAATGCCCACGACACCAGAGACAACGACGTCACCGATCTGCCAATCCGCGTCCACGCGTCGCAGCGGCAGACCGTTCGACAACCCGATGAAGTCAGCGACGTACTCGGTCGCCGGAGCCTCGAAGATCTCCTCCGGCGTGCCGACCTGCTCGAACCGGCCAGCGCGCATGATGACGACCTTGTCGGCGAGAGCCAACGCTTCGGCCTGGTCGTGGGTGACGAACACCGCACTGAAATGCAACCGAGCGTGAAGTTCATGGAGTTGTGCCCGCACGCTGTCGCGCAGTCGTGCGTCGAGGTTGCTGAGCGGTTCGTCGAACAGCACCACGTCGGGTCGCGCCACGATGCCGCGGGCAAGTGCCACCCGCTGCTGCTGACCGCCGCTGAGCTGAGCCGGGTAGCGCTCGAGCAGGTGGCCGCAATCGACGAGATCTGCCGTTTCCTCGATCCAGCCAGCCGCGACCTTGGAGAGCTTGCGGGCCTTGATCGGGTAGGCGATGTTCTTGCGGACCGTCATGTGCGGCCACAATGCGTACGACTGGAACACCATCCCGATGCTGCGCCGGTCGGGACTCAGGTTCAGGTTGCGTGACGAGTCGAACACAGCATCCGCCCCGAACCGGATACGGCCGGCATCGGGCGTTTCCAGCCCGGCCAGGCAGCGCAAGGTGGTCGTCTTGCCACAGCCACTCGGACCGAGTAGCACCACGAACTCGCCGTCGTTGACCTCGAGGCTCAAGTCGTCCATCGCGGTGGTCGGCGGCTTGCCCGCGAACCGCTTCGTCAAACCCTCGATCGAAATGTTGGTCATCACTCAGGCCTCTTCTGCGGTGGCGAACGGGGCCCGGCCCGGGCGGGCCGGCCCCGTTGCCATCGTGACTGTTAGCGGAACAGTGAGTCCCAGTACGCCACGTACTCGGCGACCGGTCCCGGGGCGGTCGCTTCGAGGTCCTGGTTACGGACCATGTCGTTGGTGATCAAGCTGCCTTCGACCCCGGGGATGACCGTGCCTCCGATGCCCACCACGATTGCCTGGCCCTCGGCAGTCACCATGAAGTCGGCCAACAGCGTGGCGCAGGCCGGGTGAGCGGCTGATCGCGGGATGAATCCGAAATACTTGGCACCCCAGGCACCCCTTTCCGAGATGCCGAAGTCGACGGGTGCGCCATTCGCGGCCGCGGGTACGAGTTGAGCGGGCGAGGCATACGGCGTGGCGAAGATCTCGCCAGACGCCAGCGCCTCAACGATGGGCGACCCACCCGGGTAGATGCGCGGCTCCTGCGCTGCCAGCGCGTCCACGAACTCAGTACCGAAGTTCTCTTCGATCCACAGCCAGAAGTCGACGACTGCCGGGGCGATCGCAGCATCGATGACGCCGAGCTTTCCGCCGGCCAGCGCCGGGTCGAGCAGGTCTTCCATGTCGTTGATTCCGTCGGGCACCAACTCGGTGTTCCACCCGAACGTCAACACGACCGAACCGACCTCAAAGTAGTTGTCGTGGACGTAGAGCTCCGCGTTGTAGTCGCCCAGTCCAGCGATCTGAGGGCTCGCCGTCGGGTCGACGTAGTCGGCCGCATGATCGACAACCCACGCCGTCGACGCCATCACGACGAGGTCGCCACCGGCGGTGTTGGTCGACAGCTCGGTCTCGACCCGCGGGATGCTGTCGGCATCGGTGGCGCGCACGACCGTCACATCGATACCGGGATACTTCGCCGAGAAGGCGTCGGCGAAGTTGTTGAGGTTGTCCAGGCTCTGGCTGGAATAGATGGTGCACTCACCGTCGGCTTGGGCGGCGGCGACCAGCTCGGCGAGCGCCGCCTCGGCATCCGCACCCGCCGCCTCGGTCGAACTCGGCGCAGCGGTCGGCGCGGTTGCGTCAGTGGTTTCGGGTGAGTCGGTCGACTCAGGCGCGCCGGTGGCCTCGGGTGTAGCCGGCGCAGGCGTCGTCGCCGGAGCGCCGGTGTCCGCGGCCGCGGCAGTCGCCGCGGTCGCGTCGGCGGCGTCGTCGTCGTCGCCCCCACACGCGGCGGCCACGACGGCCAGAGTGATCAAGGACGCCACGAATGGCCCCGTCTTGCGGTGTGCTCGCACGTTGATTCCCCCTCATTCGAAGACGGGCGCCAGGCGGTTCCCGATTCACGTGTGCGACACCGCCCGCCCGACTGTGGAGGGAAACGTTGGAACTCCCCGGGAGTGAGCGTTCAGTGATCGCTGGTATTGATTACCATAGTAATAAGAGATTCACTGTGTCAAGCATCACATCCGTTCACACCTAATCAGAAGGTGCCGGGCGTCGCCGCG
>DATKCX010000301.1:0-3034 GCA_035512975.1 Ilumatobacter sp. | reverse complement strand
AAGCCGAGGTGCAACGATTGAAAACCGACGACGGCATTCGCGAGGCCGCCCGAGAGGAACTGGGCTACGTGGAGGCCGGCGAACAACGTTCCACGATCGTCGACACCGACATCGTTCCCACCGCGCTTCCCGTCGGTTGGCCGTACGACTTGGTCAGTGGGATCGTCGCGCTGAAGTCCGGCCAACCGGCCGAGGTGCCCGCAGCCGGCGGTTGACCAACGGCACGACGCTCGACCTCTCGGCCGCGCCACCTCGTTGGCTAGAGTCGGCCTCGTTCGCTCGTTCAACGATTGGGGTAGTTCGTGGCCGGAAGTGTGCTCGGAGAAAAAGTCCTTCGTAAAGAAGACCCGCGGTTCCTGACGACGGGCGGTGTGTACATGGACGACTTCCGTGATCCCCGCTTGGAGGGTGCCACCTACGTCGTGTTCGCCCGTTCGTCGATGGCGCACGGCATGATCACCTCGATCGACACCGACGAAGCCAAGACGATGCCCGGTGTCGTGGGAGTGTTCACCGCCGCGGATCTCGGCCTGCAACCCGTTCCGTCGCCGTTCAACCCGGCCATTGCGCGAACACTCCTGGCGTCTGACCGCGTGCGCTGGGTCGGCGAGCCGGTCGTTGCCGTCGTCGCCGACACGTACGAGCAGGCAGTCGATGCTGCCGAGACCGTGTTCATCGACATCGATCCGTTGCCGGCACAGATCGACATCGAAGCTGCCGCTACCAGCGACGTGTTGTTGTATCCCGAAACCGGCAGCAACATCATCTTCGACTCGGTGGCCTTCGGGGGCAAGCCGAACACCGGCCCCGAGTTCTTCGCCGACTGCGAAGTCGTCATCACCGAGAAAGTGCTCAATCAGCGCGTGGCACCATGTCCGCTCGAGCCGCGCGCCGGTGCCGCCGTCTGGCACGAAGGCCGCCTGCTGGTGTGGATGTCCACCCAGCACGCTCAGGGTGCGCTCGCACCCACCGCCGCGGCGGCCGGGGTGGAAACGTCCGAAGTCCGAATCCTCACCCCCGATGTGGGTGGCGGCTTCGGGGCCAAGATCGGTGCCCATTCCGAGGAGCTGCTGCTCGGCCCGCTCGCCCGTGAGGTGGGCCGACCCGTGCGATTCCGCGAGACCCGCAGCGAGTCGATGATGAACCTCGGGCACGGTCGCGCACAGCTGCAACAGATCACCGTCGGCGGCACCCGCGACGGAAACGTCACCCACCTTCGCCTCGGGTTGCATCAGGAGTCGGGTGGTTGGGGCGAGATCGGAACGATATTGGGTGCGCTGTTCACCCGCGGCATGGCCGCCGCCGTGTACGACATCCCGAACGTCGAAGCCCACTGCTTCTCGGTGGTCACCAACACCAACCCCGTCGTGGCATACCGCGGTGCCGGGCGGCCAGAAGCCACCGCGGCCGCCGAGCGCGCGATGGACCTGTTCGCTCGCGAGATCGGCATGGATCCGGTCGAGATCCGTCGCAAGAATCTCGTGCCCAAGTTCGACACGCCGTACACCACCTCGGTCGGACAGACCTACGACTGCGGCGACTATGAAGAGAGCCTCAACCGGGCACTCGCGGCTGCGGGCTACGACGAACTCCGGGCCGAGCAGCAGCGCCGTATCGACGACGGCGACACGAACCTGCTGGGCATCGGCGTCAGCGTGTACGTGGAGGTCACCGGTGGCGTGGGCACCCGCCAAGAGCACGCCAAAGTCGAGATTCATCCCGACGGCACGGGAACCATCTACACCGGCACGTCGCCACACGGCCAGGGTCACGAAACCGTGTGGGCCTGCATCGCCAGCGCCCAAACCGGCATCGACATGAACGACTTCACGCTCGTGTGGGGCGACACCGATCGCACGCCGCACGGAGACGGCACCATGGGTTCGCGCTCGCTGCAGCAGGGCGGTGCCGCCGTGCTCGTCGCCGCGCAGGGCCTCGCCGAGAAGGCCAAGGCGGTCGCCGCCCGCCTCCTCGAAGCCGACGTGGCCGACGTCGTCCTCGACATCTCCACCGGAGCGTTCCACGTCGCTGGGGCACCAGCGCTGTCGAAGACCTGGGCAGATGTTGCCGCGGCGGCAGACGGCGACGAACTCACCGAAGAGCACATGTTCCAAGCCGAGATGCCCACGTACCCGTTCGGTTCACACGTTGCCGTGGTGGAAGTCGACCGAGAAACCGGCAAGGTCACCCACCTGCGTCATATCGCCTGTGACGACGCCGGCACCATCGTCAACCCCATGCTGATCAGCGGACAGGTGCACGGCGGCGTGGCCCAAGGCTCGGCTCAGGCGCTGTGGGAAGAGGTTCGCTACGACTCCGACGGCAACCCGATCACCTCGAACCTTGCCGACTACGGCATGATCTCGATCGATCTGTTGCCGCAAATCGAACGGATTCCGATGGAGACGCCAACACCGGTGAACCCCATGGGTGCCAAAGGCATCGGCGAGTCGGGCACCATCGGCTCCACGCCGGCGGTGCACTCCGCCGTGCTCGACGCCATCGCACACCTCGGAGTTCGCCACATCGACATGCCATGCACCGCCGAAAAGGTCTGGCAAGCCATGGCGTCGGCCAGCTAGACACCCTGCAGCACCAAAGTGCCACGTCATGAACGTCTGACGTCGCCAACGTCTACCATCGTCTGACGTGGCCCTCTCTGACCTGCCAGTCTCTGATGTGCCAACGCCTGACGTGCCAGTTCCTGATGTACCGGTTGGCACCTGGGTGAACCGTGGCGACACGAACGTCTACGACTGTCCGTGGCTGCAACTCGTCACCAGTGATGTGCTGTTGCCCGACGGCACGCAGATCGACCACCACGTGGTGCGCATGCCCAATCCGGCGGCCGGAACGATCATCGTGAACGACGGCCACGTGTTGTTGCTGTACCGCCACCGTTTCATCACCGACACCTGGGGGTGGGAGATCCCGGCCGGTGCCGCAGACCCTGGCGAGTCGGTCGAACGCGCCGCCACCCGGGAGGCGTTGGAGGAAACCGGCTGGGAGCCGCAAACCGTGGCACCGGTGTGCC
>DATKCX010000300.1:0-6295 GCA_035512975.1 Ilumatobacter sp. | reverse complement strand
CACACGTCGTGCCGCGGCAGTTCCGCCAGCCACTCGTCACGTGTCTTGCGGCGGAACACCTGCTGGAGGTCTTGACGGACTCGGGCCGCGTCGACAGTCGGCCGCCGCGCGTTGAAGCCAGGTTGCGCAGCCCCCGCTTCGATCAGATGCTCGACGCCGAGCGCGCGACACAAGTTCTGCCAGAAACGATGCTCGCTGCCCGTGACGGACAACCAGCGCCCGTCAGCCGCCTCATAGGTTCCATAGAACGGATATTCACCGGAGAACAGCCCACCCATGTGTTCGATCCGGACTCCATGATCGACGTAGTCCCGATAGGGCGACGTCGCCGCGAGCAGACCAAGGGTCGTATCGGCGAAAGAGATGTCCACGTGCTGCCCGACCCCGATGCGCTCACGGGCCATCAGCGCCAGCAGAATCCCGATCGTGGCATGCATGGGAACCGCGGCAAAGTCGGCGAGGCCGAATGGCGGCACGGCAGGGTTGGGGAACAGGTCGAGGTAACCGGCGACCCCCACGAAGTTCAGGTCGTATCCCGGGTACTCGGAGTACGGGCCGGTCTGGCCGTATCCGCTCATCGAGCAATACACGATACGCGGGTTTCGCTCAGCCACGTCGTCGTAGCCGAAGCCGAGCCGACCCAGCGCTCCAGGACGCATGCCCTCGACCAGAACGTCCGCAGACGCAACCAACCGAGAAAGAATCTCCTTTCCCTGAACGCTGCCCAGGTCGAGGCCGAGCGACCGTTTGTTCCGAAGAATCGACCGGCTCCGAGCCGCGTCGTCGATCGGCCCGCGCGTGCGCTGCACCCGAATCACGTCAGCGCCCATATCGCCCAGCAGACCGGTGCACATCTGCCCAGGCGCCGCCTCGGTGAGATCGACCACACGCACGCCGTCGAGCGGTCGCTTACCAATGTGTTCAGCGTCCATCGTCACCGATTCCTCTCACTCTGACCGTCCTCAGCGCATAACGCTGCCAGCGACCCCCTCGCATAGTGTCGAGACGGCATCGACGCCGAGTTTACTCACCCGTAAGCATCTTGCCGCATCGAACGATACAGCAACACGACCTCGCGACCGCGACGACGGGCGCGATCGGGCCAGCTTGACTGGGCCGAGCCGTGGATGGAATACTTACGCGCCAGTAAGGGCTGGCGTCAGAGCCACTGACCGGGGTGAGACACGAGCAACAGTATGAAAGACCACTATCCAAACCTGCAGACGATCCCGCTCGGCGCTTTGGTGCCGCCTGAGCTTCAGCCCGACTACGTCGACCACCCTCTCGGCCAAGTTGTGGGATCGATCACCGATGCGATCCTGGGTGCCGCGCACGGGCACCGCTCCACGGTCGCGCTCGTCCATCACGAGTCCGGCGCCGAGTACACGTTCGGAGAACTCGAAGAGATGTCCGCCCGACTTGCCAACGCTCTGGTCGGTCTCGGAGTGACCCCGGGCGATCGCGTTGCGATCCGCTGCGGGAACCGGCCCGAAGGCATCATCACCGCGCTCGCCGTGTGGCGTGCCGGCGGCATCGTCGTGCCCGTACCCTCGCAGGCTCCCGGCGTGGAGCTCAGGTGGTTCCTGCAAGATGTCGGTGCCCGTGTCCTCGTCGCCCAGGTGTTCAACGACGACATCGAGTCGATACGAATCGGCATCGACGAGACCGACGTCGTCAACGTCATCGCGTTCGGGACATCCGGCAGTTCGCCGTTCATCGGCTGGACCGAAGCTGTCAAAAGGGCCGCACCGGAATTCGATCTCGAGGTGAACCCCGACAGCGTCGCGGTGATTTGGCACACGGGAGGAACGACGGGGACGCCCAAGGCCTGCTATCACACGCATCGCCGGTTCGTTGCCGGTGGGCGCTCGCTTGCCGCAGCCATCGGCATCACGCCCGGCGAACGGTGGGCGGCGGCAGCACCAATCGGTCACGCGCTCGGATTCATCTACCATACGATCTTCACGCTCCTCCATGGAGCGTCTTGCGTGCTGATCGAGAACTTCCAGAGCCCGTCCTCCGTACTTGCAGCTGTCGATCGGCATCGGGTGACGACCTTCGCAGCCGTCACCGCGACCTGGGCTGCGATGCAGGACGCACTCGTCAGCGACCCGGATCTGGTGTATCCAGCGGGGCTGTCACGGTCCTTCGCGATGTGGCAGTCCGCGTCGGCCACCGGCGTGACCGATTGGTGGCGGTCACGTGGCACCGAGCTGTCCAACAATTTCGGGAGCACTGCGTTTGCCACGTGGGTCCTGGTGCCACAAGGCGAACATTCCGCTCCACCCGGTTCGATGGGACGTCCAGCACCGGGGTTCGAGGTGGCGGCAATCGATGCAGCTGACAATGGTGTGCGGCCGCTCTCCGCGAACACGCAGGGGAGAATGGCGGTGCGTGGACTCACCGGCCTCACCTACTGGAATCGACCCAGCCTTCAGGAACGGGATGTACGCGATGGCTGGACGCTCGTCGACGATCTCATCTCGTTCGACGACGACGGAAACGCGGCCTACCTCGGTCGAACGGACTTCTTGATCAGCACCGCCGGGTACAAGGTTGCACCGGTCGAGGTCGAGAGCGCCCTCGCAACACACCCCGCAGTCCGTGAAGTCGCCGTCGTCGGCACACCCGACCCCCTGCGGCAAGAGGTCGTGACCGCATTCGTCGTCACGGTCGAAGGCGTCGCCCCCAGCGACGAGCTCCGTCGGGAGCTCCAGCAGTGGGTCAAGACGATCCTCGCCCCCTACAAGTATCCACGCCGGCTCGAGTTCGTCGACGCCCTCCCGCGCGATGCCGTCGGCAAGGTCCAGCAACGCAAGCTGATGAGTTGGAGGAATTCCACCGTATGACACAGACAGAAACAAACCTTGACGCAACGGACACGGGTGCCCAGCGAACGAGTGCCACGCTCGATCCGATCGACGTCCTCAACCGCGACTGGCGGATGCTGATCGGCGGTGAACTCGTTCACGCCGTGAGCGGTGCGAGCCTCGACGCGATCAACCCCGCAACTCGAACCATCCTCGCCAAATTCCCGAGTGCCGGGAGCGAGGATGTGGATGCGGCGGTCGAGGCCGCTGCAGCCGCGGGCCGCGAGTGGGGTCAACTGGCGGCCTCCGAACGCGCTCAGTATGTGCGGAAGCTCGCCGCTGCGATCGAGGACATCGGCGATGAGTTCGCGCTGCTCGACACGCTCGACAACGGCAGTCCGATCCGCGTGATGCGCGGTGACTTTCGCCTGGCAGTCGAACAGATGCGTTACTTCGCCGACATGGCGCCGATGCTTCGCGGCGAGACGATCCCCACGGCCGAATCGAACAGCATCGACTTCACCACCCGATCTCCGTTCGGTGTTGTCGCCCGGATCGTGCCCTTCAATCACCCGTTGATGTTCGCTGCATCGAAGCTGGCGGCGCCCCTTGTGGCTGGCAATACCGTGGTCTTGAAGCCCTCCCAGCACACATCGCTGTCGGCTCTGCGCCTCGGCGAACTCTGCGCCCAGGTACTGCCCCCCGGTGTCGTCAACGTCATCACCGGCCGAGGATCAACGATCGGTGACGCTCTGGTGAGTCATCCACTCGTGCGACGTATCGGGTTCACAGGGAGTGTGCCGGTGGGCCAGCGGATCCAAGAGGTTGCGGCCACCTGTGACGTCAAGGTCGTCTCACTCGAACTGGGCGGCAAGAACCCGATCATCGTCTACCCCGACGCCGACCATGCGGCGGCCGTTCAGGGAGTGGTCCGGGGTATGAACTTCACGTGGCAAGGTCAGTCCTGCGGTTCGACGTCGCGCCTGTACGTCCATCGTTCGATCTACGACCGCTTTGTCTCCGATCTGGTGGAGGCGATGAACGAGCTCGCCATAGGAGACCCGCTGGACGAGGCCACCGATGTGGGGCCAGTGGTGTCAGCGGATCAGTACCAGTCGGTCATCGGCTTCATCGAGCGTGCCATCGAGCACCCTGCGACAACGCTCCTCACGGGAGGACTTCCCGAGAGCGGTTTGGGTGGCGACGGCTTCTTCATCCGGCCGACCCTGTTTGCCAGCGAACACGACGACAATGAGCTGTCCCGCGAAGAGGTGTTCGGGCCGGTGCTGGTCGTCGCTCCGTTCGACAGCGAAGACGAGGTCATCGATCGCGCGAACGCGCTTCCGCTCGGTCTCACTGCGAGCGTCTGGACCTCAGACCTCGGGCGTGCCATGCGAGCCACGCGGGACATCGAAACCGGCTACGTCTGGGTGAACTGGAGTTCGTCGCACATCCCCGGAACCCCATTCGGCGGAGTCAAGAACAGCGGCATCGGCCGCGAGGAAGGGATCGAGGAATTGCACAGCTATTCACAACTACGGAATGTGTACATCCGCTTCGATGAACAGAAGGTTCCGTGATGACAAAATCATATGACGGGATCATCATCGGTGCCGGGCACCATGGGCTCATTCTCGGTTCATACCTCGCCAAGTCTGGCCTCAACATCGCCATCGTCGATCGACGGTTGATGTACGGCGGCGGATTGGAAACCGTTCAGGTGGGGCCACCCGGCTTCTATCAGAACTTCCATTCGATCAATCACTTCAACATCACCGAGACACCCTGGTATCGGGATCTTCAGTTGAGAGAACGCGTCGAGTATGTGACGCCCCAATACGACTTCGCACAGCCCCACCGCGACGGCACCGCACTCGTGTTCTCCCGGGATATCGACGAGACATGTGCGTCGATCGCAAAATTCTCGAAGAGGGATGCCCAGACGTTCCGGGACTGGAATGTGCGCGCCGACAAGATCAGCGACATGATCTTCCTGCCCGAACGGTACTCCCAGCCGCTGCCAGAAGCGGTTCGGGATGAGCTCCTCGCTCAATCGGAAACCGGCCGCGACTTCCTCTCGATCATCGAACGGCAGCCGCTGCAAGTCGTCGAGGAGTTGTTCGAGAGCGAGCAAGTCAAGCTGTTGCTGCTCTTCAAGCTGTCCTTGTTCGGCACCGTGCTCTACGACCAGGTCACCACGCGCAGCCCGATGGGAGCACTCGTCAGAGGCTTCGACCTCGCCGCCGGCTACCAGGTGTGCAAGGGTGGCAGCTTCAATCTCGCCCGCGGACTCATGGAGACGTTCGTGGCGGCGGGCGGCCACTTCCTCAATCACTCCCACGTCGATCGGATCATCGTCGAGGCCGGTCGCGCCACCGGTGTCGAACTCGCCGATGGTTCGACCATCCGTGCCCGCCAGTTCGTGGCGAGCACGGTCGATGTTGACCAAACGTTCAACCGCATGGTCGGCCCCGAGCAGCTCCCGACCGAATATGTCGACAAGGTCAACGGGTTCAAGCACACCGGCTGGACACTGTTCGGGATCCACCTCGCATTGCGCGAGCTCCCCCGATACACCTCAGAACAGTTCGATCCCAACATCAACAAAGCGTTGAAGTACAACATCGGTTGCGAGTCGCTCGAACAGTTGTTCACACTCCACGACGAGGTGGATGCCGGAAAGGTTCCCAGCCGTGTCTCGTTCGGCACGGGACATATCACGTACTTCGATCCGTCGCAGGCACCGCCAGGTCACCACACCGCATACGGTTGGCACGCAATGCCGTACGCGCCGAATGGTGCCCCCGAGAACATCGAAGCGATCAAGCACGAGTTCGCCGAGTCGATGCTCGACGTATGGCGCGAGTACGCCCCGAACCTGACGAAGGAGAACATCCTGTCGTGCAACATCTGGACGGCGAACGACTACTCACGTGATCTCATCAACATGCGTCAGGGCGACATCTTCATGGGATCGTTCGCCGGCGATCAGTCGATGTGGAATCACTTCGGATATCGGACCCCGATCGAGGGGCTCTACATGGCCGGCTCGGCGACCCACCCCGGGGGTGCGATTTCGGGCGGGGGTGGCTACATCGCGTCGTCGGTGATCGCCAACGATCTCGGCATGGTGCCCTGGTGGGAACCCGTCGATGCACGCCGCTCGTTGGAGGAGCTCGCGGCAAAGGAATCCGGCTGATGCCCCGCCGCCCTCTGGTGTTGGCATGTTGGGACTACGACAGAACCCGCGCTCTCGCCGACGGCCGAGTCCGACCCGCCGGAGTAGATCTCAACTACCTGCCCCTCGGGATGCCGGAGTCTTTCTTCCGGATGCTCAACTACGGCGAGTTCGATGCGTCCGAGATGTCGTTGTCTTGGTACACGCGTACGGCCGCATCGGACTCTCCTCCGTTCGTCGCCATCCCCGTCTTTCCGTCGCGAATGTTCCGTCATTCTTCGATCTACGTGAACGCTCATGCGGGCAT
>DATKCX010000299.1:0-32205 GCA_035512975.1 Ilumatobacter sp. | reverse complement strand
AATTATCCACCGTTCATCGTGCGCCTCCCAAGCACCGAGATCAAGTGCTCCGTGACCCGTGAGACGCTGAGCACACTTCCGGTGGCCGGATCAGGTCGCCTGGGCTCTTGGATCTTGGTTCTTGGATCTTGGCTCAGCGATCCACGGCGAGCTGAGGCGTCACGACGTCGATGGGCAGCGGTGTAGGATTCGGCGGTGGCGAATACGTATGCCGCCAACTTCGGTGACGTGGTCAAGCATGGGGTGCTCTGCGAGGCGGTGCTCCGTGAACGGCCGTCGCGTTACGTTGAGAGCCACGGCGGACGGCTCGACTACGACCTCGCCGAACTCGAACCTGGTCCGGGTGGCGTGTGGGACTTTCTCGAACTCGCGCCGGGCGATTCCGAGCTAGACGCTTCGACCTACGCGCAACTCGTCAGGCGTCAGGCAGGAACACGCGGACGTCCAGGCAGGTATCCCGGCTCGATCGGCCTCGCGGCTGCGCTGCTCCCAGCAGCGTCGGAGGTGGTGGCGTTCGAACTCCTCGCCGCGAGCGCGACCGACTTGGCTGAAGGTCTTGCGGCCATGGGACGTTCGGCGACGGTCGAGGTGGCCGACGGGCTGACCGGCGTGTGTGAACTGGCGCGCCCCGGAGACCTGGTGCTGCTGGATCCCTTCCACGTTCACGCGCGCGGCAATGACTTCACCGCTGCCGAGGCGTTCGCCGTGCTGGCGACACGAGGCGTCGGCACCATCCTGTGGTACGCCATCTACGACTCGACCGAGTCGGACGCGTGGATCTCCGACCTGATCTCGAGCAACGTGACGTGTGGTTGGCGTGGTCGGCTCATCGGTGACACGGCCGAGGGTGGCCTTGCGGGATGTGGGTTCCTCACCGCTCACCTCTCATCGGAGTCGGAGATCGCAGCGAGTTCGATCGTCGAGGCGCTTGCTCGCACCATGTCGCCGGTACGCCCTGGTTTGCGGGTCGATTGACCTGAGCCCGCGACGTCCGGAACGCCGGTTGTACAGCGATCGTTGGGGCAGCGGTCCGTCGGAAGGCCTCGGCTTCTATCGGTGTTGATGGAGTTGGGTGACGTGGGCCGGTTCGAGCTCGGCGAGGGAGCGGACGCCGAGCAGCTTCATGGTGCGGACGATCTCGTCGGAGAGGATCTCGATCGCCCGGTCGACGCCGGCGCGACCGCCGGCCATCAGCCCGTACAGGTACGCCCGCCCGACGAGCGTGAAGTTCGCGCCCGACGCGATCGCAGCGACGATGTCGGCACCAGACATGATCCCGGTGTCGAGCCAGACCTCGATGTCGTCACCGAGCTCGCGCCGCACCGCAGGCAGCAGCTGGAACGGCACCGGCGCACGGTCGAGCTGGCGGCCGCCGTGGTTCGACAACAGCACACCGTCCACACCGAGGTCGGCGCAACGCCGGGCGTCGTCGACCGTCTGAACGCCCTTCACGATCACCGGACCGGGCCACCGGTCTCTGATCCAGGCGAGATCGTCGTAGTCGACGGTGGGGTCGAACATGGAGTCGAGGAGTTCGGCGACGGTGCCGTCGAATGCCGCGAACGACGAGAACCCGATCGGTTCGGTGGTGAGGAAGTCGAACCACCACCGCACCCTGGGGATGGCGTTCAGCACCGTCCGGCCGGTGAGGGTCGGCGGGATCGTGAGCCCGTTGTACCGGTCGCGCAACCGGGCCCCCGCCACGGGCACGTCGACGGTGACCAGCAACGTGTCGAACCCCGCCCTGGCCGCCCGGTCGAGCACGTCCATCGACCGATCACGGTCCTTCCACATGTACAGCTGGAACCAGTTGCGGCCGTCGGGGTTGGCGGCGGCGACCTCCTCCGGCGTGGCGGTGCCGACGGTGGACAGCGAGAACGGGATCCCTGCGGCCCCAGCCGCGGCCGCGCCGGCCTTCTCGCCCGCCGAGTGCATCATCCGGGTGAACCCGGTCGGTGCGATTCCGAACGGCATCGACGAAGGCCCACCGGCGATGGTCACGGAGGTGTCGACGTCGGATACGTCGCGCAGGATCGCCGGGTGGAACTCGATGTCACGGAATGCCTGACGTGCGCGGGCGAGCGACAGCTCGGCCTCGGCGGCACCGTCGGTGTAGTCGAACGGCGCTTTCGGCGTCACTCGCTTGGCGATCGTGCGCAGGTCGGCGATCGTGTGGGCGCGGGCGAGCCTCGCCGCCGTTCGGTTCAGCGTGGGTCGCCGGAACTTCAGCAGTTGGGCAAAGTCGCTCGGCTTCGGGAGTTGTCGGCTCATTGGATGTGTCCTCCTGGGTTCGCGGCACCGAGTCGGGCGCGTCCGTCGTCGATAGAAGTGAACGTACCGAGCGCGACGCCCTGCACGATCGCGTTGCCCACGGCGGCCGCCTCGGCCGAGCCGACACGGACGTGGCGTCCGGTCACGTCACTGAGACGTCGGGCGAGCAGCGCCATGCGCGCCGCCCCGCCGAACAGCACGACGTCGTCGAACGTGGTCCGGTCGGCGAGCTCGGCGATCACCTCGGCGGTACGGGCGACGATGGACTCCACGACGCTGCGCGTAATCAGGGCTGGATCGGCGTCGCGCGGCAAACCGGCGAGTGAGGTGTACTCGCCGAGCATGTCGGCGGGGGCGCGGAGCCGGTCGTCGTCGACGTCGACGATGGGCACGTCGGGGCCGACCCGCTCGGTGGCCGCGACGAGCAACTCGACGTCGGGATCGCCCCACGCCGGACGGCACTGCTCGAGCAGCCAGAACCCCGTGACGTTGCGGAGGAAGCGGACGCCACCGAGCGCACCGGCCTCGTTCGTGTAGTTGCGCACCCGAGCCCATTCCGACGTGTCGGGCTCGGGTCGTTCGATGCCCGCGAGCATCCACGTTCCCGACGCGACGAACGCCGAACCACCTTCGGCTCGCGCTCCCATGCCGGCGACCGCCGACGCGGTGTCGTGCCCGCCGACCAGCGCCACCGGGATGCCCCGCCACTCCCCAACGATATGTCCTGCGGTCGTGATATCGCCGAGCAACCCGGGGTCGATGCGGGCGAGCGACACGAGGTCGGGCGACCACTCACCTGTGGTGAGATCGACGAGGCCGGAGCTGCCCGCACTCGTCCGTTCGGTGACCGCCACGCCGGTGAGGTGGTGCACGAGCAGTTCGGGCAGCCACAACAACCGCTTCGCCCTGGCGACCTCGTCGGCGTCGTGCACGGCGAGCTGGAAGACGGTGTTGAACGGCTGGAGCTGAAGCCCGTTGATCGTGTACATCGCCTCGGCACCGAACTCGTCCGCGATCCTGCGGTAGTCGTCGGTGCGGTGGTCACGATACGAGTACGGATCGCTGAGCAGCCTCCCGTCGTCGCCGAGGAGGCCGTAGTCGACGGCCCAGGTGTCGACCCCGATCGAGGCGAGCGGCCCGTGGTCGAGCGCGCGTTCCAGACCGTCGACGACGGCACCGACGATCCGCTCCCAGTCCCAGCGGAGATGGCCGTCGGCGTCGCGCCGCGGAGCGTGCGCGACGCGGTGGACCACCTCTGGGTGCAGCCCAGGCGCGTCGAGATCGACCCGGCAGACGCGCACCGACGTGGCTCCACAGTCGACCGCGGCGACAACGTTCGTCACGACGGTCTCAGCGGAGGAAGGCGGCGGCCACGCCCGAATCGACCGGGATGTGCATGCCGGTCGTCTGGCTCAGGTCGCCGCCGGTGAGCGCCGCGACGGCAGCGGCGACGTGCTCGGGCAGCACCTCGCGCTTGAGGATCGTGCGCTGGGCGTAGTACGCACCGAGATCGTCCTCGGCAACCCCGTAGGTGGCCGCCCGCTGGGCACCCCATCCGCCGGCGAAGATGCCCGACCCGCGCACCACGCCGTCGGGGTTGACGCCGTTGACACGGATGCCGTACTCGCCGAGCTCGACGGCGAGGAGGCGCACCTGGTGGGCCTGGTCGGCCTTCGCGGCCGAGTAGGCGATGTTGTTCGGGCCGGCGAAGACCGAGTTCTTCGAGGCGATGTAGACGATGTCGCCGCCCATCTGCTGGTCGATCATCGCTGCCGCGGCTGCCTTCGACACGAGGAACGAGCCCTTGGCCATCACGTCGTGCTGGAGGTCCCAGTCGGCCTCGGTCGTCTCGAGCAGCGGTTTCGACAACGACAAGCCGGCATTGTTCACGATCAGGTCGACACCTCCGAACGCGAGAACCGCCTCGTCGATCGCCCGCTGCACGGCCTCGGCGTTCGAGACGTCCACGCCGACACCGACGGCGACGTCGGCACTTCCCAACTCGGCCGCGGCTGCGGCGGCTTTGTCGGGGTCGAGGTCGGCGATGACGACACATGCACCGTCGGCGGCGAGGCGGGTCGCGATCGCCTTGCCGATGCCCGAGGCTGCGCCGGTGACGAACGCGACGCGTGTGGCGTGCGGTTTCGGCGCGGGGAGGCGCTGCAACTTCGCCTCCTCGAGCGTCCAGTACTCGATGCGGAACTTCTCGAGGTCGCTGATCGGCTGATAGGTCGACAGCGCCTCGGCACCGAACATCACGTTGATCGCGTTGAGGTAGAACTCGCCCGCCACACGGGCGGTCTGCTTGTTGCGACCGAAGCTGAACATCCCGATGCCGGGCACGAGCACGATCAGCGGGTCGGCACCGCGCATCGCCGGCGAGTCAGCCTCCGCGTACGACTCGTAGTACGCGCGGTACTCGTCGCGATACGTCTCGTGCAGCTCGCGCAACCGGGCGATGCACGCCTCGACCGTCGCTGTCGCCGGGAGGTCGAGCACCATTGGCTTGACCTTCGTGCGCAGGAAGTGATCGGGGCAGCTCGTGCCGAGCGCGGCGAGGCGCTGGTGCTCGGCGCGTGACACGAAGTCGAGCACGGTGGGATCGTCGGTGAAGTGGCCGACCATCGGCCCATCGTGCGAGGCGATCCCCCGGATGGTCGGTGCCAAGGCTGCCGCTTTGGCACGACGCTCCGACTCGGGCAGCGGCTCGTAGCCGCTGAGCACGGGGCCGAATGGTTCCGGTGTGCCGTGGGACGCGATGTACTCGGTGGCGGTGTCGATGATCCACAGCGAGTTCTGCTCGCACTCGTCGCTCGTCGCGCCCCACGCGGTGATGCCGTGACCGCCCAGGATCACGCCGACCGCATCGGGGTGTTCAGCCTGAATCGCGGCGATGTCCAACCCCAGCTGGAAGCCCGGACGACGCCACGGCACCCAGACGACCTTGCCGCCGAAGATCGTCTTCGTGAGCGCTTCGCCGTCGACCGCGGTGGCGATCGCGATGCCCGCGTCGGGGTGCAGATGGTCGACGTGAGGGGCAGTCACCAGCCCGTGCATGGCGGTGTCGATCGACGGCGCGGCACCGCCCTTGCCGTGGGCACAGAAGTCGAACGCGGCGACCATCTCGTCCTCCCGGTCGACGCCGGGATATACGTCGACCAGCGCCCGGAGGCGGTCGAGGCGCAGTACTGCAAGGCCCGGCTCGGTCAGCGTGCCGAGGTCGCCGCCGGAGCCTTTCACCCACATCAGCTCGACGGGCTCGTCGGTGACGGGGTCGGTGCCGGTGCCCTTCGCCGAGGTGTTGCCGCCTGCATAGTTGGTGTTCTTGCGGTCAGCGCCGAGCCGGTTCGATCTGGTCAGCAGCTCTTCTACGGTTGGATGCGTCATCGTTTCTCCTCACGCACCCCAGCCGGCCTGTTGGCCGCCGACTCGGGTGGTCTCGATCTCGGTTTGGTAGCCAGACGTGGCATACGCCGCGACGGGGTCGCGCGGCAACCCGCGCTCCTCGCGCCAATCGGCGAGGGCCGGACGCACGTCGGTGTAGAAGGCGTCCATCAACACTTCGTTGGCAGCGAGCACGTCGCCGGCCCGCTGCGCTGCGGCGAGGGCATCGGCATCGACGAGCAACGCACGCGCCGTCATCTCCTGCACGTTCAACACGCTGCGGATCTGGCCGGGGATCTTCTTCTCGACGTTGTGGCACTGATCGAGCATGAACACCACGGCCGAGTCGGGTTCGAACCCGCCGCCGCGGTTGACCTCGTGGAGGATTCGGAACAACTGGAACGGGTCGGCGGCCCCCACGATCAGGTCGTCATCGGCGTAGAAGCTCGAGTTGAAGTCGAACGAGCCGAGCTTTCCGAAGCGGAGCAGCTGAGCGACGATGAACTCGATGTTGGTGCCGGGGGCGTGGTGACCGGTGTCGAGGCACACCACCGCCCGGTCGCCGAGCGACACGCAGTGGGCGTACGACGTGCCCCAGTCCGGCACGTCGGTGTGGTAGAAGGCCGGCTCGAAGAACTTGTACTCGAGCACCAACCGCTGCTCGGCACCGAGCTCTGCGTAGATCGTGCCGAGCGACTCGGCGATGCGCTCCTGGCGGGCCGAGATGTCGTCCTGCCCGGGGTAGTTGGTGCCGTCGGCCAGCCAGATCTTGAGATCGGACGAGCCCGTCTCGGTCATGATCTCGATGCAGCGGCGGTGGTGATCGATCGCTGTCTGGCGCACGCTCGCGTCGGGGTGGGCGAGGCTTCCCAGCTTGTAGATGTCGTTCTGAAAGGTGTTCGAGTTGATGGTGCCGAGCCCCACACCGAGCTCCTCAGCGTGCTCACGCAGCTTGGAGAAGTCGTCGACCTCGTCCCACGGGATGTGCAGGGCGACCGTGGGTGCCAACCCGGTCATGCGGTTGACCTGAGCCGCGTCGGCGATCTTCTCGTACGGATCGCGGGGGACGCCGGGCTGGGCGAACACCTTGAAGCGGGTACCCGAGTTGCCGTATGCCCACGATGGAACTTCGATCGCTTGGCGTTCGAGGATGGGGGAGATCTCTTGGAGGTTCGTCATGGTGCATCGTTTCTTGCTGTGTGTTCGGTGGAGATCCGGTCGGTCACGTTCGGTGTCGCCCTGGCCCTGTCGATCTGGTCGTCGAGCTGGTCTTCGAGGTGGAACACCTCGTCGAGGACGAGGAACCCCTCGTCGGGGGTGCGTCCGTCGAGTGCTTCGAAGTACTCCGCCATCTCGGCCTGCCAGCGGCGGTTGACGTCGGTGGCGGCCATGCCTGCCAGGGCGTCATCGAGCGACGGCGTCTCGAAGTAGCCGATCAGCAGACCGTCGGGACCGAGGAACAGCGAGTAGTTGTTCCAACCCGTGCGCGCCAGCGCCTCGAGCATTTCGGGCCACACGTGGGCATGTCGCTCGCGGTACTCGACGAGGCGTTCGGGTTTCACTTGGAGTTGGAAGCAGATGCGCATGGGACGTGGAGTTCGGACGCCCGGCCGGCGGGGGGTGGGCCGGCCGGGCGCTGCGAGGGGGTCAGAAGTCGAAGTCGGCGATGTTGTCGGCGTTGAAGACGAACGGGTCGCCGAGCAGGACGGATGCGCCAGCGTCGACCGTGTACTCGCCGAGCTCGCCGGCAGTGAAGGTGTCGCCCTCGGCACCGGTGATGGTGCCCTCGGCCAGCGCCTTGGCGGCGTATGCGGCGAGGTAGCCAAGATCACCCGGGTTCCACAAGGCGAATGCCGTGACGGTGCCGTCCTCGACGTACGCACGCATCTGGTTCGGCGTGCCCAGGCCGGTCAGTGCGACCTCACCTTTGTACTCCGACGTCGACAGGTATCGGGCGGCGGCGGAGACTCCGACGGTCGTGGGCGAGATGATGCCAGCGAGGTCGGGGTAGGTCTGCAACAGGGCGGCGGTGCGGTCGAACGACGTCTGGTCGTCGTCGTCGCCGTACACGGTGTCGACCAGCTCGATGTCGGGATGGTTGGCAGCGAGCTCCGCCTCCATCAGTTCGATCCAGGCGTTCTGGTTCGTGGCGTTGGCCGACGCCGACAGGATCGCGATCTGGCCGGAGCCGCCGATCTGCTCGGCGATCAGGTCGATCTGGATCCGGGCGATGCCCTCGGCCGTCGCCTGGTTGATGAACAGGTCGCGGCACGTCGGATCGGTGTCGGAGTCGAAGGTGACCACTGCCACTCCGGCATCACGGGCCTCGTTGAGGGCGGCGCAGATCGCGTTCGGGTCGTTGGCCGACACGACGAGGGCGTCGACACCCTGCTGCGCGGCGGTGTTGATGAACGGCACCTGCGCGTCGGGTGCGCCGGCATCTGGGCCGACCTGCTGGTATGAACCGCCGAACTCCTGGATGGCGCGCTCGCCACCGGCGTTGCTGGTGTCGAAGTACGGGTTGCCCAGGTTCTTCGGGAGGAAGGTGATGCTGAGCTCGCTGGCTTCGCCGCCACTGGTGTCGGCGGGGCCGTCGGTGGCCGCGGGCGCGTCGGTCGCGACGGGAGCGTCGGTGGCGGCGGGTGGGTCGGTCGCTTCGGTCGTGTCGTCGTCATCGCCGCAGGCGCTGAGCCCGGCGATGAGTGCAACGACGGCAACTGATGCGAGCGCTCGTTGGTGGAACTTCATGGAATTTCTCCCCTTGTTGTTGTGGCTGGTTGTAGTGATCTGTTGGTCTGGCTTGTAGCGACTTGTTGGTGTGTCGCTCACGGATGGTTGAGCCGTCGGCGGGCTTGAGATGTGCGCGACACCCAGGCGAGGACCCGTGTTGAGATGACCGACAACACGAGCAGGGTGCCGATCACGATGTTGATGACGTTGGCGGTGCGGCCTTCGAGACGGAGTGCGGACGACAGCACGCCGATCAGGAGGACGCCGGCGACGACACCGTGCAGTGCGCCGCGCCCGCCGAAGATCGAGACACCGCCGAGCAGGACGGCGGTGATGACCTGCAGCTCGAGCCCGGTGGCGTTGTCGCCGCGGGCGCTGCCGTAACGCAGCGTGTAGTAGACGCCGGCAAAGGCCGACACCGCGCCGGCGATCACGAACAGCTGAAGCTTGGTGCGAGCGACGTCGACGCCCGTGAACCGGGCCGCGTCGTCGTTGAGCCCGATCTCGTAGACGCCGCGTCCGAACGGGCTGAAGTGCAGCAGCAGGACGAACCCGATCAGGAGCACGAGGAACGGCACCAGAATCCAGGGAAACGGCTGACCGGCGACGATGCGCTTCGTGGCGAGGTCGGTCCACGTCGAGTCGAACTCGGTCTTGGCTGTGGTGCCGAGCATGCCGACGGCGAGGCCGCGGAACAGCGCCAGTGTGCCGATGGTGACGGCCAGGCTCGGCAGGCGGAGGTAGGCGATCAGGAAGCCGTTGAACGCACCGCACGCCACCCCGACGAGTATCGCGACGAGCGCGGCGAGCGGGATCGGGAGCCCGGCGTCCTGGTGGAGCAAACCGACCACGACGCTCGACAAGCCGACCACGCTGGCGACCGAGAGGTCGATCTCGCCGGTCACGATCACGAGCGTCATCGGGAGCGCGATCAGCAGGATCGGGGCGACGTCGAGTAACAGGTAGTACAACGTCAGTTCGCCCGCGAAACCCTCGATGGTGGAGCGCGACCACAGGTACACAAACACCAACATGGCGATGACGGTCATCTCCCGAGTGAGGAGGACGCGCCGCCAGAGGGGTTGGGCGTGGGAGCGGTACGTGACCGGCGACCCGGCGGTGTCGACGGTCGTGGTGATGTTCATGTCGGCGGTCATGTCGCGCTCCTTTCTTCGGCGAGGTGCCGCGCTCGTCGGTCGGCCATCACCCGGTCGAGGACCACGGCGCTGAGGATCAGGGCACCGACGACGGCGCGCTGCCAGAAGTCCTGGATGCCGATGACGGGGAGGGCTCGGTTGATCGTGATCAACAAGAAGGCACCGATCGCGGCACCCCAGACGGTGCCGCTGCCGCCGAAGATGGCGACACCGCCGATCACGGCCGCGCCGACGGCCTGGAACTCGATGCCGTTTCCGGCACCCGAGCTGACGGTGCCGTAACGCGCCACGTAGAACACACCGGCAAGACCGGCCAGGGCACCGGAGATGACGAAGGCGCTGAGGACTCGTCGGCTGACCCGGAGCCCGTACAGCACGGCGGCGTCGGGGTCGGAGCCGATCGCATAGAGCTCGCGGCCGCTGCGGGCGGTGTGGAGGTAGTGGCCGACGATGACGAGGACGACGACGGCGAAGATCGTGAGGACGGGGATGGCGAGGATCTGGCGGGTGCCGAGGTCGAGAAAGTTCGACGGGATGTCGGAGGCGTTGATCCGGTCGCTGCCGGCCCACGTGAGGAAGATGCCCCGATAGATGTAGAGCGTGCCGAGCGTGATGACGAGCGCCGGCACCTTTCCGTAGGCGACGAGCGCTCCGTTGACCAGCCCGAGCACCGCTCCGATCGCCATGCCGAACACGGCGACGACCGGCCACGGCAGGTCGGGGTAGTCGAGGAAGATCCGGCCGGTGGCGTAGGCGGTCAAGCCGAGGATCGAACCGACCGAGAGGTCGACGCTGCGGGTGATGATGACGACCGTCTGGCCGATCGCCAGCAGCACGAGGATGGCTGGGGCGAGAAGGAGGTCGCGGCGACTGTCGGCGCTGGTGAGGAAGGCGTCGCGCTTGAGCGTGGTGATGGCGATGACGGCGATCGCCACGAGGGCGACGGCCGCTTCGGGCCGTCGCAGCACCGCGAGCACGATCCGGCTCGAGGCCGACCGGCCGGCGGATGTGTCGTTGCGCGACTGGTCGGATGTGCCGTTGAGCAGATTCTCGCTCATGCCACGTCCTCCACGTCGCGTGTGGCCGCTCGCATCACCCGTTCCGGGGTGGCGTCGGCTCGGTCGAGCGTGGCGCTGATCTCGCCCTCGCGCACCACGAGAATCCGATCGGCCATGCCGAGCACCTCGGGAAGTTCCGACGAGATCAGCAGGATCGCCATGCCCTGCCCGGCGAGGTCGGACAGCAGGCGGTGCACTTCGGCCTTCGTGCCGACGTCGATGCCGCGTGTGGGCTCGTCGACGATGAGGAGCTTCGGTTCGGTCGCGAGCCACTTGGCGATCACGACCTTCTGCTGGTTGCCGCCGCTCATGGTCGTGGCGGGGAGGTCGAGCGCCGCAGTCTTGACCGCGAGCCGGCCGGCCCACGGCCCGGCGGCCCGACGCTCGGCCTCGGTGGTGAGCAGGCCGAGCTGCGTGAGGCCTCCTCGGATCACGCTGGCGACGTTCTGGGCGATCGAGCCGTCGGTGACGAGCCCCTGCTGACGCCGGTCCTCCGGCACGAACGCGATGCCTGCGGCGATCGCGGCGCGAGGATTGTGGGGTGGAACGGGCGTGCCGTTCAGCTGGACCGACCCCACGTCGTAGCGGTCGACGCCGAACACGGCGCGGGCGATCTCGCTGCGCCCGGCTCCCACGAGGCCGGCCAGGCCGACGATCTCGCCGGCACGGACCTGGAAGCTGACATCGCGGAAGGCACCTCTCGATGTGAGACCGTTCACCTCGAGGACGACGTCGCCGAGTTCTGCCGGTGTCTTCGGGAAGAGTTCGGCGACCGCACGTCCGACCATCCGAGCGACGATCTCGTCGACCGTCACGTCGTCGATGGCGTCGGTCGAGACGTACTCGCCGTCGCGCATCACGGTGACCGTGTCGCAGAGGTCGAAGACCTCGTCGAAACGGTGCGAGATGAACACGAGCGCGCGGCCTTCGTCGCGCAGGCCGCGAGCGACGGCGAAGAGCCGGTCGACCTCGCTGCCCGAGAGGGCGGCGGTGGGCTCGTCCATGATCAGCAACTTGGCGTCGAGCGAGATCGCCTTGGCGATCTCGATGATCTGCTGATCCGCGATCGAGAGACCCCGTGCCGGTCGATGAGGATCGAGCGGCACGCCGAGCCGGGCGAACAGCTCGCGTGTCTCGGCCTCCATGGCCGACCGATCGATCCGCCGCCACCGATCCCGCGGTTGGCGGCCCATGAAGATGTTCTCGACGACCGACAGGTCAGGGAAGAGGGTCGGCTCCTGGTAGATGACGGCGATGCCGTCGGACTTGGCCTCGGCCGTGGAGCCGAAGTCAACCTCGCGACCGTCGAACCGGAACTCACCGGAGTCGCGCCGGTAGAGACCCGACACGATCTTGACCAGTGTCGACTTCCCGGCACCGTTCTCGCCGACGAGAGCGTGGATCGAACCAGCATCGACCCTGAGGTCGGCAGACCTCAGGGCGGCGACGCTCCCGAACGACTTCGTGACTTTTCGCAGCTCGAGTACTGCTGCCATAGCGCCCTTCCCCCTCGAAAAGGTCGTTGAAAGGTTTCAACTAATGTGCGAATATAGTGACCAATGACACAGTCGTCAACCCCTCACGCCGAAACCTTCGATCGCTCGCTGCGCGTCGGGCCCTGTCGGGCCTGACAGGATCCAACCGTGACGCACGCTTCCGAGATGCCGCCCCGCCCGCAGATTCGGCGGGCGTCGGTGAAAGACGTGGCCGCCGCCGCCAAGGTGTCGCTGGGCACGGTCTCGAACGTGCTCAATCGCCCGGACCTGGTCGCTGCCACCACGCGAGAACGGGTGGAGAACGCGATGGCCGAACTCGGTTTCGTGCGGAACGAGTTCGCTCGGTCGTTGCGCGCCGGACGGAGCCGGACCCTCGCCTACGTCATGCTCGACGCCGGCAACCCCTTCTTCACCGATGTTGCGAAGGGGATCGAACAGACCGCAGAGATCGCCGATCTCTCGGTGTTCCTGTGCAACAGCGACGGGCGTGCCGAGCGCGAGTCCGCTCATCTCGACCTCCTCTCCGAGCAGCGGGTGCAGGGCATCCTGATCACCCCCATCGACCCGAGCGCACCCCGGCTCCGCGCGGTCGCGGCGCGGGGCACACCGCTGGTGTTCGTCGACCGAACATCCCGTAACCTGGATGTTTGCACCGTCGCCGTCGACGACGTGCTCGGCGGACGGCTCGCCATCGAGCACCTCGTCGACGCCGGTCACCGTCGGATCGCACTCGTCGGAGGCCCCCTGGAGATCGGCCAGGTGCGCGACCGGTTCGAAGGGGCGAGGCAGGCGTTCATCGAAGCCGGCCTCGACCCCGCCGGCCTGGTGTCGATCCCGACCGCGGCCCTGAGCGTCGCCGAGGGTCGCACGGCCGGCGAGCGCCTCACGGGCCTTCGAGCTGCTCGACGACCGACCGCCGCGTTCTGCGCCAACGATCTGTTGGCGCTCGGGCTGCTGCAACAGTCGATCGCTGTCGGCCGCCGGGTACCCGACGATCTCGCCATCGTCGGGTACGACGACATCGAGTTCGCGGCGGCGGCCGCCGTGCCGCTCACCTCGGTACGTCAGCCGCGCGAGGAGCTCGGGCGGCGAGCGGCGGAACTCGTGCTCGACGAGTCGGACCGAATCGACCACGTGCACGAGCACGTCGTGTTCGACCCCGAATTGGTAGCCAGGGCATCGACGCGATCGACCGGGTGAACGTCCCGGCAATCCGGCCTGAAACGTTGCAAAACGAACCACACAGGCTGACACGCCTGGTGCCAGGCACCAGGCGTGTCAGTGCTCTCGCGTCAGCCATGTCTGACCGCTGCCTCCAGTTCACAGCGACGACGCTCACCTGAGCTGAGTCCCGACCAGAGCGGATTCAGGCCGACCGATCCAACCCTTCCGCGCGTGCGCTGGGGTACTCACTCAGGTCATGAGGATTGACAGTCTTGTCTGGACGAGCGCTCGTAGTTCTTCGATTGGCGGTTCGATGGATTCAAGGGCTGACTGGAGTGCCTCGCAGGTTTCGTTGACGAGGCGTTCGGCGCGGGCGGCGCTCAGACCCCACGATCGTCCTTCGGCGACGACGTCTCGGCGCCGCACCTGGTCGATGTCTTGTACCCCTCCGATGAACATGCCCAGTGTGCGTTGCATCCGCTGACCGGTTGCGCTGGTGTCGTAGAAGCAGGTCGACATGGCGTCGTAGATCGGTGCCGACGACACGCCGCCGTCGTCTCCGAGCGTGAACGAGACGTTCTTGCCATGCCAGTCGGCGTTCCCGATGGCCACGGTGAACGTCGCTGCCTGGAGCAACCTGTCGAGTTCGCCGCCGTTGTCCGCGAGAACTCGGGCGATCGCTCTCAGTGTGAGTCGGCCGTCGGTTGACTCGTACTTGTGCTTCGGATCGATCGACAGCGCTTGGCAGCCGTCTTCCTGATGAACCCGACGGGTAGACCCATCCCCGAGAAGCACTCGGTCGAATCGTTCCGAGATCAACACGGGCACTCCGTCGAACTCGGCGATCGACGTCGTTGCTGCTGGCAGCCCGGCGGCGGTGGCGAGCCACTGGCAGTACGCCTCATTGGCAACCGTCGTGCTGTCGAGGGTGGCGATCGGCGGCTTGAGAATGTGAGTCGACGGCGCGCCATCAGGACGATGCCACGCGTCGCACGTTTGCGTGAGCAGCAGTTTGTGCTGGTTGCCCGGCAACGACACGCGAAATCCCTCATCGAAACCCATCGGCGACGTCGGCAGCGAACGCAGCAAGTGCCCGATCTCTGGCTGCGTCAGCGCCGGCCCGACGATGTCGTGAACTGACGGCACGTCGCCCGCTTCGCGCAACGACAACGCACCGGCACAGTCTTTGCCGAGCACCCGCAGCAACCCGAAGTCGTCGTCGGGTTGCACACCGATGTCGTACGCGATGATGAGGCGCATCTGCCCCTCGGGCAGCAGACCTCTGAACCACGGGCGGACCACGGCGTCGCCGTACGCGCTGGCGCGCACTGGCATCGACACCGAAACTGGTTGAGCTTCTGGTTGGTACGTGAGCGCCAGGCGGCCGCGTCGCTCGGAGAGGACAGCGTGAACCTCGTTGCCGCGCCAGACGACGAGATCGTCAACCATCAACTGCCTGCTCGCGGCCGAACGACGAGTTCGAGGTCGAGCGCTCGAAGCATGCGCATCACCTTGCCGAGCGTTTCGGTGGGGGTGGAGTTCTCGGTTTTCGACACGTAGCTGCGATGCACATCGGCGAGCTCGGCCAACTCGGCTTGGTCGAACCCGCGCACCTCTCGGTAGCGGCGGATCGCATGACCGATCTGCGCGGGTCCGTGTACGACGATCTCCGCCGTGTTCTGATTTACAGACATGGGGCCAACTCTACACGGTGCTCTGATTTCCGAACATCACTCACTTAGGACTCCAGTGTTCTGATTTCAGAACACCATGCAGCAGTCCTTGACAGGATCGTCGGCACCGATGAGGGTGACGGGATGGATCGCCCGTCGTTGATCTCACTGCTGGGCGTGTCTGCTTCGCCGACCACAGCTGAACTCCGGCATGCCCGCCGGTTCGTGGCGCGCCGTCTCCATCCCGACGCGGCCGGCGACCGATCCGCGCCGCGTATGGCAGACGTCAACGCCGCGTGCGATCGCTGGATCGCCGAGATCCGCGCTGGCACCTCGACTCCCCTCAGCAACTCCGAGCCGTCACGGCCGCACGCGACACAGCCCACGCACCGGCCATCCCCGATCGACTTCCAGATGTCGTATGCGGTGGGAACCATCCTCGTGGCCTTCCTCACGACGGTCCTGATCGTGATGATCGGAGGGCCATCGGTCACCACAGTCGCCGTCGGAGCGCTGTTCGGAGCCATCGCCGGCGCGGCCTACGCAACCGTCATCTACCTCATCGCCCGCCGCTGACCCGCGAAGGGATAGTGCCTGGCACTATCCCTTCGCGGCATAGGTTGGGGCCGTGACTGCTGCTCGCTCGTTTGCGGAACTGCCGCATCCGATGCAGTTGGCTCTGCAGCTCGGATGGGAGTCGGTGGTTGCCGGGAGTCTGGGGATCGGTGCGGTGGTCGTGAACGGGAGCGGCGATGTCGTTGCCACCGGCCGAAATCGACTGCACGAAACCGATCCGGGCGACGACCTCATCGCGGGATCGTCGCTCGCTCACGCCGAGATCAACGCCCTTGCCAAGTTGGGTTACTGGCAACACGAAGCCGACGAACTCGAACTGTTCACCACGTTGCAGCCGTGCTTGCAATGCCTCGGTGCGATTCGGCTGAGCCCGGTTCGACGAGTCCACATCCTCGCGGCCGATCCGTTGTGGAGGGGGCTCGAGGCGCTCCGCGACATCGTGCCGTTTGTGACGCACCGTTGGCCTGACGTGCACACCATGGCAAACAGCCCGTGGGCGGTGTGGTCACTGTTGACGCCTACCGCACACATTCTCGATCGCTCCAAGCTGCGCTTGATCTGGGAGGCAGAACTGCCGGCGGTTGTCACGCTGGTCGAGCGCATGCGGGCCGCCGACGTGTTCGCACGATGGGTTGCAGAACGGCCGACTCTCGTTGAAGCGGCGGATGAGTGGTGGCCGGATCTTCAGTTCGCCTCGCGTCCCGAGTCGAAATGAGGTCGGGTTCGGTTTTGCACCGAGACTGGCGGTAACGCACCAACCGTCGGGCGGCCGGGTTCGCTGTGTTCCGGGCGTCTACGGTGGTGGCATGGGTCGGTCGCAGTTCGTCGGTGGCGTGTGTTTCGCGGCGGCGATGTGTGTGATCACCGCTGCGTGCGGGTCGAGCACACCCGCCACCTCCGACTTGTCGTTGCCCACGGTGGTGGCGACCGCCTACGTCACCATCGTGCCGATCACCACCACGACAACGCTTCCGCCGGTGCCCACCACACCGCCGCCGTACGGGTCGATCTCGAGCGAGGCGCAGACGCACACGATCGTCGCAGGCGACTCGTTCGGCAAGATTGCCGGGCAGTACGGCATCACGATCGATGCGATCTTGGTCTTCAATCAGTTCGCCGATAGCAGTCAATTGCTCTTGCCGGGAGCGGCTATCGGTATCCCGCCTGGCGCGCGCGTTCCGGGAACTGGATCGGGTCTGGTGCCCACGGGTGACCCGAACGCCGATCCGAACGCCGACCCGACGACGTCCGACGTTCCCACCGGATCATCGGTCGCCGCGGCAACGCCCGGATCGGGCTGTACCTACACCATCGTCTCGGGGGACACGCCCGGCGGGGTTGCTTCCTCCTACGGCATCACGTTCGACGCGCTGCAAGCCGCCAACCCCGACCGCGACTTCCGAGAGTGGTTCCTCGTCACCGCCACCATCAACATTCCCGCCGGTGCCAACTGTTGACGATCGACCGGCTGGCGGCTACCGCTTGGCTTCGAGAATCAGGTTGATCGGGGTCTCTGCAGCGCGCCGGAAACTCGTGAAACCGGCCTGCTCGAACACGTCTCGGAGCCTGGCCTCGCCGGCTTGTGCACCAAGCCCGAGACCCACTTCCTGCGAGAGCGAGTTCGGGGTGCAGATCGATGCCGATGCCGTGTACAACAGCGCAGCGATCGGGTTGTCGGCGATGTTGGTGGCACGCCCGTCGAGCGCGTACGGCTCGACCAGCAGCACCGTCCCGTCGTCGTTGAGATGGTCGAGGGCGTAGCGGGCGTTCCCCACAGGATCACCCATGTCGTGCAGGCAGTCGAAGAAGCAGATCAGGTCGAATGTTCCCTGATATCCCTTGGCATCGGCCACCTCGAACGATGTGGTCGCCGACACACCGGCTTCCTCGGCTCGTTGGCGCGCGGTCTCGACCGAGGGCCCGTGAAAGTCGAAGCCGGTGATGCGCGTGTGCGGAAACGTTTGAGCCATCACGACCGCTGAGGCACCGTGACCGCAGCCGACGTCGGCAACTGTGCCGCCCGCGTGCAGCTTGCTGGTCACACCGTCGAGAGCGTCGATCCAGCCGGCCAGTTCGGCGCGATATCCGGTGCGAAAGAACCACTCGGTTCCCGAGAACAGACACGGGTGGTGGTCGCCCCACGACAAGCCGCCGTCGCCGCGAAATGCTTCGACGATCTTCGGGAAGTCGATGTACATCGAACCGAACACGCTCATCGCGCGCGCGAGGAATGCGGGGGAGTTCTCATCCGCGAGGGCCATCGCAGCTTCCGGAGCGATCGAATAGGCATCGGCCTCTGCATCCCATTCGATCAGGCCGCCGGCGACCTGGCCGTCGCCCCACTCTCGTACGAGGCGGGCATTGCACCCTGTCGCTTTGGCGAGTTCGTCAACGTGCATCGGCCCGGCATCGGCGAGCGTGCGGTACAAACCGAGCTCGTCACCCAGCCAGACGCCAAAGCACATGGCACCGCCGGTCATGTGACCGATCATCTGCCCCATGAATTGTTCGAGTCGTGTCATGTCGACTGTGTCGGACATCGCTTTCCCCTTTTTGAACGAAGTAGTGCACCCACAATTTCGTCCCGGTGATCAGGCGGCGCGTTACAGGAAGTTCGCGATGCACGCCAACCTTCCCGAAACAAGCCGTGGGGTCGGGGCGTTCACGCCGATCTGGTGCGGTCGTGCTGCGTGCGCATGGCCCGAAAGAAGGGGCTGGGCAGCGGGACAGAATCGCCTTAAGGTTCGGGGTTGATGGACGACGACGCCGAACTCGTCCGCCGGATGCAGACCGGCGACGACGCAGCATTCGTCCTGCTTGTTCGTCGTTATCAGCGCGGGTTGCTGTGCTTGGCCGAGTCGGTGGTGGGCAGTCGTGCGGTGGCCGAGGAGGTCACTCAAGACACGTGGATTGCGGTCGTTCGCGGCATCGAAAAGTTCGAAGGTCGTTCGTCGTTCAAGACGTGGCTGTATCGGGTGCTGATCAATCGCGCGCATTCCACGATGACTCGCGAGCGACGCGCGGGATATCCCGACGAACATCTCGAAGAACATCTGGACGAGCACTTCGGACACGACGGTCATTGGTGCTCGCCCCCCGTTGCGTGGTCTGACGAGGTGGATGATGCGATTGTCGCCGCCCAGATCGCCCAACGTGCGATCGCGCTCTTGCGGCGACTGCCAGAGGCACAGCGCCAGATCGTGTACCTGCATGACGTCGAGCGCGTGTCCGCTCACGACATCGAAGGGATGCTCGGCATCACCGACGGCAACCAACGGGTGCTCTTGCACCGCGGACGCACCCGCCTGCGGGCCCTGCTCGGTGCCGAGATGGGAACTCATCGATGACAGTCAACTCGGGCACAGACGGCGAGCCGAATGGCGAGCCCGACCATCAGATGATCGAGTCCTCAGACCGAGAGATGCGAGACATCGACTGCCGCCACGCTGTGGAATTGATGTCCGACTATCTCGATGGACGCCTCGACGCCGGCCATCGAGCGCGTCTCGAACGACACTTGGCCGAGTGCCCATATTGCGTCGAGTATCTCGCTCAGCTGCGGGTCGTCATCGAAGCGCTCGGCCGAGCTCAACCCGGCGACCTGTCGGAAGAGGCGCTCGCCGGCTTGGTGCAGGTGTACCGAGAGTGGAAGCGGTGAGCTCTCCGCGGTCGGTTCGTTCACGAGTCGGTTGTGTACGTCGTCGGCCGAGATCTCGCAGCGGCGCTCCGCCGCGACCTCCAACCCGTGATCGATCGGCTGGCCGCATAGCCGTCGGCCGGAAGTGCGATCGACCCGGCGCTTCTCAGCGGGTGACGGCGAGGGCGGCGGCGAACAGCTCGAGCGTGGTGTCGATGTCGGCCTGGGTGGTCTGCCAGCTGGTGACCAGACGGATCACGCCGGGGCCCATTCGGTAGAACCACAGGTCGCGTTCCAGCGCAGTGGCCACCTCGTCGGGAACCTCGACGAACGCCATGTTCACGTCGGGTTGGTTCACGAAACTCAAGCCGAGTTCGCGCAGGCCTGCCGCGAGTTCCACCATTCGGTCGTTGCTGTTGCCCGCCAACCGCAGCCACAGTTTGTCGGTGAGGTAGGCGATCATCTGCGCCGATTGAAACCGCATCTTCGACGTGACGTGGCCCGACCGCTTCGTGCGATACACCAGCTCATCTGCGATGGAGTCGTCGAACGTGACGATCGCTTCGCACGACAATGCGCCGTTCTTCGTGGCACCGAGCGACACCACGTCGACACCGGCGCGCCACGTCATGTCGGCAGGCGAACAGCCCAGCGCCACCAACGCGTTGGCGATGCGCGCGCCGTCGAGATGTGCGCGGAGACCAGCCGATCGGGCGATCGTGGTGAGCTCGGTGAGCTGCGAGCACGAGTAGATCGTGCCGTAGTCCGACGGCTGTGTGAACGACAGGACGGCGGGTTGGGAGTGGTGCGGGTCGCCCCAGCGCACGCGGTCGAGGGTTGCTTGGAGTGCGTGGGGTGCCATGCGGAATCCGTCGCCGCTCACGCCACGCATGACTGCGCCGCCACCCAACATCGATGTGGCACCGCCCTCGCTGTTCAGGATGTGGGCGGTGTCGTGGCACAGCACCGAGCCCCACGGTGGGCAGGCCGACGTGAGCGCCAAGGCATTCGCGGCCGTACCGCTGGTGACCGGAAACACGCGAGCGGTGGGGTGCTCGAACACCTCGCGCACCACCTCGTGGAGCTGGGCGGTGACCTCGTCGTCGCCGTAAGCCATGGCCGAACCAGCGTTGGTCGCCACTACCGCGGCCAGGATCTCCGGCGCTACACCGGCTGAATTGTCGCTTCGAAACTCAATCACCGGCGCTCGCGCACTCCTTGTTCATAGGCCGCAATTCCACTCAACACCAGCATCGACGCCAACGCACTGAGCCCGATGATGGTCACGCCATGCACGCTCATCCCGGTCGCGCCGACGTTGCGGAACGCGGGCCCCACCGGGTTGTCGGTGAGGTCGAACAGGGTGCTCACGCCCAGCCAGAGGAGTGGCAGCGACCCGCCGATCGCGACGCTCAGCCCCCAGCGACGCACGCTGAGAAAGCCGATCACTCCCGCGAGGAGCAGCAGGCCGATTTGCACGAGTCGGCCCACCAGCAGCATGGCTCCGGGTTCGCCGGGCGCTTCGATGAGATACCAGTTGTCGCTGAAGATCGCGTCGTTTTCGGGGATCAGCGGCCCTGCTGCAGCGATCACCACGGCCAGCGCACCCAGCGCTGCGATCCACGGGTTGAGGCCAGGACGGCGATCGGCGAACGCGTCGTTCAACGAGGCGAAGAACAGCACCACCCCGAGAGCCGCGGTGCCGACGAGCAGCCAGTACCCCAGGTCACGGGTGATCGACAGGGTGAACGGATCGGCGCTGGGGATGCGCGCGAAGTCGTGCGCGGCGTCGATGGGGAACTGCGCGAGACCGACCGCCAGGGCCGCGATTCCCCCGAAGCCGAGACCGGCACCTCCCGCCAAGCCACCGCCCCATCTCCAACCGAACGCCGACGCCACTCCGCCGACGACCATCATCACTGCGGCGATGAGCCCAGCGATGGACAGGTTGTCGGCCAAGTCGTCGACGATCCAGGTGCCGGTGCGGAAACCCGCTGGCGCGTTCTCGCCGATGGTCAGGTCGCCGCTGCTGGAAATCGTCAGCACGGTCGAGAACATGCTGATGAGCGTGAGGATGCCCGCTGCGATGGCAATCAGGGTGACCGCCGTGAGCCGAAACCCGTGCGCCGGGGGGACGGCCGGTGCATACGGGTCGGGCTGGGGATCCACATACCCCACCGGCATCTCGGTGGTGTAGCCGACGGCCGCCGGTTCGTACGCGCCGGGAACGACCGAGGTGGCCGTGCTGTCGTCGGTGTCGTCGACCGTGTTGTCGTACGGCGTTTGCCACAAGGGGTCGACGTCGTCGGGTACCGAGGCGAGACCGCCAACCTGCGGAGATGCGTCAACGGCCTCGGTGGCCTGCAACTCGCTCGTGAGGATCATTGGCTGGGTGGGGAGCGACCCAGTGGGTGCCCAGTCGGGCTCGGCCCACATGGTTGCCTCGCCAGCTTCCACGTCAGGATCTGGTTCGGGAATTGGAGCGGGAACCTGTGCGGGCGGAGCTGCGGGAGGGGCTTCCGGCGCGGCGGGAACGTCGGTGATTCCGGCGAGTGAGCGCCCACAACCGGTGCAGAACCGCTGCCCCGGTTCGATTGCTCGCTCACACGACGGACACTTCATTGAACCGCATGCTAAGGGACAGCCGCCCTCACGTGGCCGCGCTTTGCGCACACACGACCACAACCACGACCACAACCACGTCCACGATCACGTCCACGGCACTGCGAGATCTCGGTCAGAATGGCGACGTGTCCGGCCGATTCGCACCGTCGCCAACCGGCGACTTGCACGTGGGGAATCTGCGGACTGCGCTGGTGGCATGGCTCGCCGCTCGATCGGCTGGGCTGGGCTTCGTCGTGCGGATGGAAGACCTCGACCGCGTCACGTCGTCGCGTGAGTCCGAGCAGCGTCAGTTGGCCGACCTCGCCGCACTCGGCCTCGACTGGGACGGAGACGTGGTTCGCCAAAGTGATCGGTTCGATCGATACCAGGTGGTCATCGACGAGTTGCGCCTCGCGAAGCGTGTGTATCCGTGTTACTGCACCCGCCGCGAGATCCGGGCAGAGATCGATGCGGCAGCCGCTGCTCCCCATGCCCATCTGCCAGACGGTGCCTACCCAGGAACATGCCGCGATCTCACGCCGCGCGAACGCGCTCAACGGGAGCTGGCGGGACGGATGCCGGCGTGGCGGCTGCGGACCGATGGCGAGTCGTACTCGCTGATGGACCAGGTTGCCGGCTGGTATTCGGGCGCGGTCGACGACTTCGTGCTGGCCCGCGCTGATGGGGTGCCGGCGTACAACCTGGCGGTGGTGATCGACGACATCGCACAGGGAGTCACTCAGGTCGTGCGTGGCGACGATCTGTTGTCGTCGACGCCGCGCCATCTGTTGCTGCAACGACTGCTCGGTGCCGCCAACCCCACGTATCTTCATGTGCCGTTGGTCGTCGAGCTTGACGGCACTCGCCTCGCGAAACGCGATCGGGCTGTCACGCTGGCCGACCTCGCGGCGATCGGCGTGGAACCGGGCACCGTGCTGGCGGCGCTGGCCATCAGCCTCGACCTGGCCGAGCCCGGCGAGCCGGTGACAGCCGCGCAGCTCGTCGACCGTTTCGACGTAGCGCGCATTCCACGCCACGCCGTCACGGTCGACGACGTTCTGAATGGGTGACGGCTGAATGGGTGACGGTTTGAACGCCGCGTGACATGTGACCGGCCAGGTGTCAATCGCCGGTGAAGGCGAAGTGAACGGGTACCCTCGAACATGACAGGACAGTGAAAGTTTCTTGTTTCGAACGGGCGTGCCGGGATCACGCTGCACCGGCGAAGTAGCGTGGAGGCTAGTTATGCAGTTCAGATGCCTAGGTGTGTTCGCGCTCGGCGCGATGGGCCTGTTGGCGAGCGGGTGTGCCACGACCTCGGTGGCGAGTGCGCCGCTGCAGACTGCGGCACCAACTCTTCCCACTGTTCCTCCTACGACCGTGCCTCCCACCACGGTGCCTCCTACGACGGTTCCGCCCACCACGGTTCCGCCCACCACGCAGCCGCCGGCGACCACCGTGCCGCCTGCGCCAACCACCACGGTGCCGGCCAACATCATCGCCGTACCTGTTCCCGAAAGCCCCATCGTTGCCGTGGGAACCTCCGACGGTGCCGAAACTTCACGTGCGCAATGGCGCCTGCTGGAACTCGGTTTCTGGTTGCAGGAGGCCAACGGCGATTACGGCCTCACCACCCGCCAAGCGGTGATGGCGTTCCAGAAGTTCTACGGCCTCACCGCCGATGGTGTGCTCGGCCAACAAACCGCCGACACGATGACCGCGATCACCGAGCGGCCGCGTGGCAGCACCGACGCCGGCACGATGGTCGAGATCGACAAGCGGTTGCAGCTGTTGTTCCTCGTGAACGACGGCATCACCAGCTGGATTTTCAATGTGTCCACCGGTAGCGAGATCGCCTACGACGAGCCCGACCAGAACTCGCCCGGCGAGCGTCAAACCGGCGACTCGGTCACCCGTACCGGCCTGTTCGACGTGTACCGCGAACGTGCCGAGGGCTGGTGGGAAGGCGATCTCGGTGAGATCTACCGCCCCAAGTACTTCTCGGGCGGCATCGCCGTGCATGGGTCGAACAACATCCCGAACTACCCGGCGTCGCACGGCTGTGTGCGTGTGAGTGTTCCGGCGATGGACTGGATCTGGGAAGTCAACGCCATGCCGATGGACCTCCCCGTGTGGGTCCACGGCAACATCCCCGGCAAGTAACAACGCAAGGTGTCAGACACCTCGCGTTACATAACGCAAGGTGTCTGACACCTCGCGTTATGCGTTAGTGGAAGACGACCGTCTTGGTGCCGACCAGCATGATGCGGTCTTCCGACCACAGTCGCACGGCGCGTGACAGCACCAGTCGTTCGGTGTCCTGGCCGAGCCGCGTGAGCTGTTCCGGTGTGTGCGTGTGGTCCACCCGCGCCACGTCTTGTTCGATGATCGGGCCTTCGTCGAGATCTGCGGTGACGAAGTGGGCGGTCGCTCCCACGATCTTCACGCCGCGGTGAAACGCCTGGTGGTAGGGCTTGGCACCCTTGAAACCGGGCAGGAACGAGTGGTGGATGTTGATCGCACGTCCCGCCAAGTCGGTGCAGAGTTGATCGCTCAACACCTGCATGTAGCGGGCGAGCACCACGAGATCGACGTCGCAGCGGACGAACACGTCGCGCAGTTGCGCCTCTTGGGCTGCTTTCGTGGCGGCGGTGACCGGCAGGTATACGAACTCGATGCCGTTCTGCGCGGCGATGGGCTGACAGACCGTGTGGTTCGACACGATGGCGACGACGTTGATCTGCAGGCCGCCGGTGCGCCACCGATACAGCAGGTCGACGAGGCAGTGATCGGCGGTGGAGACCAGGATGGCAACGTTGGGTCGGTCGTCGGCCCGGCGAACCTTGATGCGCAGTTGCTCGGGCTCGGCCTCGTCGGTTGCAGCAGCGATGCCGAACTCTGCCAGTTTTGTGGCCACTGCCGCCGCGACCTCATCCGACTCGGTGGTGGCGGTGGACACAACGGTACGCATGCAGAACGTCGCAGTGTCGGGCTCGGAAAACTGGTGGTTCTCGGTGATGTTGCCGCCCACTGCGAGCAGGCCAGCAGATACGGCGTGAACGATGCCCGGCCGGTCGGCGCACGACAGCGTGAGAATGTGGCTCGTGGGTTCGCTCATGTCAGGTCGTGAACCTATCTCGGCCATCGCTTCCGGCGGGCCGCTCTCGGGCGGGTGACATTTTGTCCTAATGTCCTAACAAAGTATTGACGCAGGGCGAACGCCTTCGTACGCTGACGGCATGGCACATCGGTACTCGCCCGCGGGATCGCTCGTCGACGCAGGCGACCCGGTCGCGCTCACCCCCGAGCAAGCCGGGTGGACCTACAGCGGGCTGCGGGTCATCGCGCTCGAACCAGCCGACGTTCGCACGCTGGAAACTGGCAACCAGGAGCTGTTCGTGTTGCCCCTGTCGGCGTGCGACCTCACCCTGGAGGTCACCCACGACGGCACGACCCACACGTTCGAGGTAGCGGGGCGCATGTCGGTGTTCGCCCGCGTCACCGACTTCGTGTATGTGGGTCGCGACTCGCACGTGACGATCACGGCACCGACCGGCGGTGAGGTGGCCCTGCCGTCAGCACGTTGCGCGGTGTCGCTGCCTCCCGTGTACGGCCCGGTCGACGGCGTGTCGGTGGAGATTCGCGGTGCCGGCCCCGCCACGCGCCAGGTCACGAACTTCGGCGCGCCCGGCGCGTGGGACCATGCCGACAAGCTGATGTGCGTCGAGTTGCTCACCCCCGATGGCAACTGGTCGAGCTACCCGCCGCACAAGCACGACGACTCGGCCGAGTGCGCCGTGAACAACGAAGAGCTCTATTACTTCCGCATCGGGCAGGCGGGCACCACCGAGTACTCGCCGACCGGGTTCGGCATGCACCGCACCTACACCGGCGACCGGCCCGACCTGCCGCCGCACGAGCACATCGACGACAACCTCACCGTCCACGACGGCGACGTGTACCTGATCCCGCGCGGCTATCACGGGCCATGCATCGCGGCCCCCGGTTACACGATGTACTACCTGAACGTTCTGGCTGGTCCCGGCGACGACCGATCGATGGCCTTCTGCGACGACCCCGCCCATCACTGGGTGCGCGACGAGTGGGCGGGGATGCCCACCGACCCGCGCTGCCCGATGACCGATGCATCTGGAGTGACCTCATGACCCGCGCGCCGTTCTTGTCCCGTGTGGCTGCCGCTCCGATTTCGTGGGGCGTGTGCGAAGCACCCGGATGGGGAACGATGCTGCCGTATCAACGGGTGCTCGCCGAGGCGCAGGCGCTGGGCATCACCGCGTTCGAGCAAGGTGCGCTCGGCTGGCTCCCCACCGACCCCGACGAGCAGCGCGCCACCCTCGCCGCATTCGGCATCACGATGCTGGGTGGGTTCGTGCCGCTGGTGTTGCACAGCGTCGACCAGCGCGCCGCCACCATGGCCGAGGCCTCTCGGATTGCCGAGGCGATGGCCGCCGCCGGCGGCTCGTACTTCGTCACCGCTCCGGTTCCTGCACTCGACGACTGGCATCGCCCCGAACTCAGCGACGCCGAATGGGACGAGCTGTTGGGCAATCTTTCCCGCCTCGACGACCTGATATCGGCGTTCGGTCTCACCCAGGTGGTGCACCCGCACATCGACACCGACATCGAGGTCGACGCCGACTTCCAGCGGTTCATCGCTGGCTGCGACACCAAGGTGTGCTTCGACACCGGGCACCTCACCGTGGGCGGTACCGACGTCGTGGCGTTCGCTCGCGAGCATGTCGATCGCATCGGTGTGGTGCACCTGAAAGATGTCGACGCCGGTGCCGCTGCCCGTCAGCGCTCGGGCGAACTCACGCTGATGCAGGCAACGCAGGCGGGCATGTTTCCCTCCCTCGGCGATGGCATCGTTCGCCTGGCCGAGGTGATCGAGGTACTCGAACGCGGCGGGTACGACGGGTGGTACGTCATGGAAACCGACGTCGCCATCACCGATGGCATCCCGGCAGACGGCGAGGGTCCGGTGTTGGGCGTTGCCCGCAGCCTCGAATTCCTGCGGTCGCTGCAACTCGTCGCGTCATGAGAGCTCCGCTCGACCTTCTCACGGTGGGTCGCATCAGTGTCGACCTGTACGCGGAGCAGCTCGAAGTGCAGCTCAACCATGTCATCTCGTTCCGCAAGTCGGTCGGCGGCACCGCCACCAACGTGGCCATAGCTGCGGCTCGGTTGGGGCACGAAGCAGCCGTGTTCACGCGTGTCGGCAACGAGCAGATGGGCGACTACGTGCGTTGGGCGCTCGACCACACGTTCGGCGTCGACACCCGGTTCGTCGCTGTCGACCCCGACTTCAAGACACCGCTCGCGTTCGCCACGATGGCCGACCCGGCCGAACCCGACCTGTTCTTCTACCGGGTGCCCTCCGCGCCCGACCTGCAGATCACCACCGCCGACATCGATCGCAGCGTGGTCGAGCAGGTTCCGATCCTGTGGTTTCCCACCGGCTGCCTCTCGGCCGATCCCAGCCGGTCCACCGTGCACGCCATGCTCGGGTGGCGCGATCGCAAGCAGCACACGATCGTCGACCTCGACTGGCGCCCAACGCTGTGGACCGACGCCGACGCGGCGACCGCCGAGATCGACAAGGTCCTCGATCAGGTCACGATCGCCATCGGCAATCGCGACGAATGCGAAGTGGCGATCGGCATCCGCGACCCCGAGCTCGCCGCCGAAGCCCTGCTGGCCCGCGGGCTCCAGGCCGCCATTGTGAAGATGGGTGGCGACGGCGTGCTCGTGGCCACCGCCGACGGCGTTCGAGATCGCATCGCTCCGTTCCCGGTGAAGCCCGTGTGCGGGCTGGGCGCTGGCGACGCGTTCGGCGGGGCGTTCTGCCACGGTCTGCTGACCGGGCTCACCATGTCGGAAGCTGCTCGGGCAGGAAACGCTGCTGGGGCGATCGTTGCATCGCGTTTGATGTGTGCCGACGACATGCCATACCTCCATGAGATCGAGGAGATCCTCAATGCCTGACATGCTCACCGACGCCCTGTGGCGCGATCTCATCGATGCTCGTTGCGAGCAGCCGCAGTTGGCACTCGACAAGTTGCGCACGCGCACTCGTCGCCCGCTGCTCACCGACGGTCGCATGTTCATCGTGGCCGCCGATCACACGGCCCGGGGAATGCTCGGTGTGCCAGGCGAGCCGTTCGCCATGGCCGACCGGCGTCGCACGCTCGACGCGCTGATGGTGGCGCTCGCGAACCCTGAGGTCGATGGTGTGCTGGCTTCGGCCGACATCATGGAAGAACTCGCCGTGCTCGGCTGCCTCGACAACAAGCTCGCGTTCGGCACGATGAATCGCGGTGGCATCATGGGTGCTGCGTGGGAACTCGACGACCGCATGACCGCCTATTCCGCTGCCACCATGCACGCCAACGGGCTCGACGGCGGCAAGGTGTTGCTGCGGTTGGCCGACGACGATGCGGGCACGGCCCCCACGTTGGAAGCGTGCGCCCGCGCGGTCGACGAATGCGCGGCGCTGGGTTTGCCGATCATGGTCGAGCCGCTGCCCTACCACCACGATCCCGGCACCGGTGCCGCGAAGTTGCTCGACGACGACGACGCGCTGTTGCGCGGCGTGGCGATCGCGTCTGGCCTTGGCGGCACCACCACGTCCACGTGGTTGAAGGTTCCTGCGTCGAAAGACCCGGCGCGCATGCTGGCCACCACCACGCTGCCGGCGCTCATCCTGGGCGGCACGCCAGGGCCCGATCCGGAAGCGACGTACGCGTCGTGGGAACGGGCGATGGACGTGCCGAACGTTCGCGGTCTCGTGGTGGGACGAGCTCTGCTCTACCCGCCGGACGGCGACGTGGCCGGCGCGATCGCTCGCGCCGCCGCGATCGTGCGGCCCTGATCATGCGACCGTAGTCGTGCCGTCTTCACCGTTCATCTGCGACTTGTCGCCCACATCGACAGAGGGGGATCGATGAAACTCACCACCGCACAAGCCATCGTCAAGTACCTGATCGCGCAGCGCACCGTGCTCACCGATGCCGGCGGTACCACATCGGAAGCACCGCTGTTTCCGGGTGTGTTCGCGATCTTCGGGCACGGCAACGTCACGTGTTTGGGCACTGCGTTGGAAGAGGCGCGCGACGAGTTGCCCACCTGGCGCGGCCAGAACGAGCAGGGCATGGCGCTCGCCGCGGTGGGGTACGCGAAGGCGATGCGTCGTCGCCAGATCATGGTGGCGTCCACGTCGATCGGGCCGGGCGCGCTCAACATGGTCACCGCCGCCGGAGTGGCGCACGCCAACCGCTTGCCGGTGTTGCTGCTGGCCGGCGACACGTTCCAGAGCCGTGTACCCGATCCCGTGCTGCAGCAGGTGGAGCACTTCGGTGATCCCACGATCACGGTCAACGATTCGTTCCGCCCGGTGGTGCGCTATTGGGATCGGATCACGCGTCCCGAGCAGATCATCCATTCGTTGCCGCATGCGGTTGCCACCATGCTCGACCCGGCTACGTGTGGGCCGGCGTTCCTGGCGCTTCCCCAAGACGTGCAGGCCGAGTCGTTCGACTACCCCGAGTCGTTCTTCGAGGTGACGTTCCGCACCATGCCGCGGCCGCGCGCCGACCGAGCTCAGTTGCTGTACGCGGCCGAGGTCATTCGCACCGCGCAGCGGCCGTTGATCATCAGCGGCGGTGGCGTGCACTACTCGGGTGCCGCAGCCCAGTTGGCTGCGTTTGCCGAGCATCATGCCATTCCGGTCGTCGAAACGATGGCGGGCAAGGCGACGTTGTTGGCGTCGCACCCGCTGAACTCGGGGCCGATGGGCGTCACCGGGTGCGACGCCGCGAACACGCTCGCCGCCGAAGCCGACGTGATCATCGCCGTGGGATCGCGGCTGCAGGATTTCACGACCGGCTCGTGGTCGGCGTTCTCGCCGAGCGCCCGTTTCGTCGGCATCAACGCTGCCGGGTTCGACGCCATGAAGCATTCGTCGGCACCGGTGGTGGGCGATGCGCGCGAAGCGCTGATCGAGCTGACACCGCTGCTCGCCGGTTGGGCCGGGCCCGACGATTGGGCGGATCGTGCCGCCCGCGAGACCGTGGGGTATCACGCGTACGTCGACAAGATCGCCGCGCCCACCGACACGGCGTCCACCGGCGAGCTGCCCACGTACGCCCAAGTGGTCGGCGCGGTCGATCGGGTGGCGCTGCCGTCTGACTATGCGCTCACCGCAGCCGGTGGTTTCCCGGGCGAACTCAACAACGGGTGGCGCGCCAAGGGGCTCGACTCGTTCGATTGCGAGTACGGGTTCTCGTGCATGGGCTATGAGATCTCGGGCGCGTGGGGTGCCAAGATGGCAATGCCCGATCGGGAGGTCATCGTGTTCGTCGGCGACGGCTCGTACATGATGATGAACTCCGACCTGTATTCGTCGGTGCTCACCGGTCACAAACTCATCGTGATCGTGTGCGACAACGGCGGCTTTGCGGTGATCCACCGGTTGCAGACCAACCAGGGCGGTGCCGGATTCAACAACCTGTTGGCCGACACGCGTCACAAAGAGCTGGTGCACGTCGACTTTGCTGCCCACGCGCGAGCGATGGGATGCGACGCCGAGACGGTGCAATCGATCGCCGAGTTCGACGAAGCGTTCGCGCGTGCGCGTGCTTCTGAGCGCACCTATGTGATCGCTCTGCAGACCAGTCAGAACGACTGGACCGAAGGCGGCGGTTTCTGGGAGGTCGGCGTTCCCGAGGTGAGCCATCGCGCTGAAGTCACTGCGGCCAAGGCCGCGATGGACGCCGGCAAACAGTCACAACGCTTGATCTGACCCAACTGACGTGACGGTTGGGGTCAGACCCCAACCGTCACGGTGCACGAGACGTCACGCTAGGGATCTGACCCCAACCGTGACGCGAATCCACACATTCGAGAACGAGGACTTCATCATGATCACGATCATCAACGGCGGCACCCAGGGACTGGGTGAAGCGCTCGCCCGCAAACTGGCAGCTGAAGGTTCAACCGGCCTGGTGCTGGCCGGGCGTTCGGTCGACCGGGGCGAAGCGCTCGCCGCCGAGCTCACCGACTCGGGCACGCCGACCATCTTCGTCAAAGCCGACATCGGAGCGCCTGGCGCGGGCGAGCTCATCGCCGGGGCGTGCGACGAGCGCTTCGGCACCGTGCACGGCGTGGCCAACATCGCCGCGCAAACGTCGCGGGCCACACTGTTCGCCGATACACCCGAACACTTCGACGCGCACATGGCGGTGAACGTGAAGGGCCCGTACTTCCTCATCCAGGCCGCGGCGACGATGATGATCCGCGACGGTGTCGCCGGTTCGATCGTCAACGTCGGGTCGGTCGAGGCGCACGGTGGTGCCACCAAGCTCACGTCGTACGCGATGTCGAAGGGTGCGCTCACGGTGATGACCCGCAACCTGGCGTTCGGGTTGATGGGCCACAAGATCAGGGTGAATCAGGTGAACCCTGGCTGGATGGACACCGAGTCGGAGCACCTGACGCAAGTGACACACGACGGTGCGCCGGAAGATTGGTTGATCGCGGCCGAGGCCACCCGCCCGTGGGGTCGTTTGGTGAAGCCGTGGGAGGTCGCCAACATGATCGCGTTCTGTCTGTCACCCGAGTCGGGGATTCTCACGGGTAACTCGATCGACGTGGATCAGGCGGTGTTGGGAGCGGGCGGCATGCTCGTCCCGCAAGCCGACGACGCGTTGCAGCTGGAAGGCTGAATGGGTCGGGTTCGTCGCCCGGTGGTCAGGCGCCGCGGGCGCTGATGGCGGCTTGGTCGTAGGGCTCGATCATGATGCACTCACCGGGGCACTCTTCGGCCGCTTCCACCGCGGTGTCGATGAGCGAGTCGGGAATGCGAGCCACACCCTGGCCGTACCCCGGGCCATGGCCCGCGCCTTCCGCGCCGTCGAAGATGATGGTGGAACCGAAGTGTGACGACTCCTCTTTCACCACCCACAACCCGTCGTCGCGAGCGACGAACACGTCGGGACAGATCTCCGAACAGATGCCGTCGCCGGTGCAGAGGTCTTGGTCGATCCAAACCATGAGTGCTGTGGCGGCCATGCCAAGCACCCTAATGCGTACCCGGTGGTGTGGTCAGTCGGCTCCGGTTGCGGCGGGGCGGTCGGGGTCGCTCGACCACTCGCTCCACGAGCCCGGGTAGAGGCGCGCTTCGTGGATGTTGGCGATCGACATCGCCAGCAGGTTGTGGCACGCCGTGACTCCGCTTCCGCAGTAGACGATCGGTCGGCTGCCCACACCGGCGAAGTTGGCGATGAGTTCCGGCAGCGGTCGGAAGTGCCCGGTGTCGTCGACGTTGTTGGCGTGGAACACGTTGCGCGCTCCGGGGATGTGCCCGGGCCGCGAGTCGATCGGTTCGTGTTCCCCGCGGTACCGCTCGGGCGCTCGGGAATCGACGACGGTGGCCCC
>DATKCX010000298.1:0-4391 GCA_035512975.1 Ilumatobacter sp. | reverse complement strand
CCCGGCGGGCGCTCACCCGAGTCGCCCCAGATCAACGCCAAGGCCACGAACGCCCCCACACCGAGTACAGCGGCAAGCGCAATGGGCACCGCCCACCGACTGCGGTCGGGCCAATCGACCCCGTGAGACCCCCGCCCGCTACCCGCAGGTTGCCACTCCACCCCGGCCACGTCAGCCGCAAGCCGATCGCCGGGTTCGCCGGCACGCCGCGTGTCGTCGCGCAATGTGGCACTGGACTCCGTAACCGCCGCGGTACTCGGCTCGGGAGGCACATGCCGCACCAGCGGGCCGCTGTATCCGCGACGCCAGGGCGCGTCAGGATCGTCCGTCCCACGATCGACCTCGCGATCCGTCCCCACAAGTCGACTCTACGACAGCCTCGCAACCAGAGAAACAGCACCAGGACCGGAGCAGATCGCTCACCGCGAGGTTGCCCGCCGGCATTCTCGCGGCACACTCATGTTCTGTCGGGCTTGACAAAAGCCCGCCTGATCCCCTAACCAAAGGCACCAATGGGCAAGCCTCTCGTCGTCGTTGAATCTCCAGCGAAGGCAAAGACGATCTCGAAGTTCCTCGGAAACGCCTACGACGTGCGCGCCTCGGTGGGCCACGTGGCCGACCTTCCGAGCAAGGGTTTGAACATCGATGTCGACAACGGCTTCAAACCAACCTACGAACTCACCGACCGTGGCAAGCAGGTCATCAAAGACCTGAAGGCGATTCTCAAAGACGCTTCCGAGCTCTATCTCGCAACCGACGAAGACCGCGAGGGAGAAGCCATTTCATGGCATCTCCTCGAGTACCTCAAGCCCAAGGTGCCCGTGAAGCGCATGGTGTTCCACGAGATCACCGCGGCCGCGATCGACCACGCTGTGAGCAACCCGCGCGGTATCGACTACGGCTTGGTCGACGCTGCTGAAACCCGCCGCCTGCTCGACCGTCTCTACGGCTACGAGGTGTCGCCGGTGTTGTGGCGCCGGGTGAACCGTGGCCTGTCAGCCGGCCGCGTGCAGAGCCCGTCGATTCGCCTGATCGTCGAACGCGAGCGGGAACGCATCGCGTTCGTCACCGCCGACTATTGGGACATCGACGTGGTCACCGCCACCGCCCCTTCGTTCGAAGCCAAGCTGGTCGCTGTCAACGGCACCAAGGTGGCGTCTGGCAAAGACTTCGATGAGCAAGGTCGCGTCAGCGCCAAAGCCGCGGTCATCACCGAAGCAACCGCACGTGCACTCGCCGACGGGCTCGAGGGTGCCACGTTCGCGGTGCGTTCGGTGGAAGAGAAGCCGTATCGCTCCTCACCCAAGCCGCCATTCATGACGTCGACCCTGCAGCAAGAAGGCGGCCGCAAGCTGCGGTTGTCGGCCTCGCAGGTGATGCGCGTCGCCCAGGGGCTGTACGAGCGCGGCTTCATCACGTACATGCGTACCGACTCGGTCACGCTGTCCGACGAGGCGATGAAGGCAACGCGCGCCAGCATCACGTCGGAGTACGGCCAGAACTTCTTGTCGCCGCAGCCCAAGATCTACACGTCGAAGTCGAAGAACGCGCAAGAAGCACACGAGGCGGTCCGGCCCACCACTCCGTATCGGTCACCTCAAGCGCTGCAGGGTGAACTGAACAGCCAAGACATGGCCTTGTATCGGCTGATCTGGCAACGCACGCTGGCGTCGCAGATGGCTGATGCCACCGGCGTCACCGTCAGCGTCCGCATGGGTGCCACGTCGGCTCACGAAAGCTCCGACTGCGAGTTCAGCGCCTCGGGCACCACCATCTCGTTCCCTGGCTACCGCGCTGTGTACGTCGCTGCCGACGACGACGGCGACGGCTCGAAGGAAGCGCTGCTACCACCACTCGCCCAGGGCGAAGTGGTGCCGATCAACTCGATCACACCGAACGGCCACTCCACCACACCGCCGGCCCGATACACCGAGGCCTCGCTGGTGAAGCGCCTGGAAGAGCTCGAGATCGGACGGCCTTCCACGTGGGCTTCGATCATCCAGACCATTCAAGATCGCGGGTATGTGTGGAAGAAGGGCCAAGCGCTCGTTCCCACGTGGACTGCGTTCGCGGTGGTGGGCTTGCTGGAACAGCATTTCGGCGACCTCGTCGACTACGAACTCACGGCAAAGATGGACCACGATCTCGACGAGATCGCCAACGGGCGCCAAAAGAAAGATCAATGGCTCCAGCGCTTCTACTTCGGTGACGCGGAAGAGTTGCCCGGGCTGAAGAGGATCGTCGAGGAGAACCTCGACAAGATCGACGCAGCCGAGGTGAACACGTTCCCGATTGGCCGTGACCCCGATGGGGTGCTGATCGTCGCCAAGCCGGGCAAGTACGGGCCGTACGTCAAGCGTGGCGACGACACCGCCAGCGTGCCCGAAGACCTCCCGCCCGACGAACTCACCGTGGCCAAAGCGCTCGAATTGCTGTCGTTGCCCAAGAGCGACGAGCCGATCGGTGAGCTCGACGGCTTCCCGGTGTTCGCCAAGAACGGTCGCTTCGGCCCGTACGTGCAGTGGGGCGCTCCAGACAGTCTGCCGCCCGGGCTCGAGAAGCCGAAGATGTCGAGCCTGTTCTCCACCATGTCGCTCGACCGGATCACACTCGACGAGGCCGAGCAGCTGTTGCGCTTGCCACGTACGTTGGGTGTCGACCCCACCGATGGTGCCGAGATTCAGGCGAACTCTGGCCGATACGGGCCCTACATCGTGAAGGCGAAAGACTTCCGCTCGATCGACAGCGAAGAGCAGTTGCTCACCATCACGCTCGACCAAGCGGTCCACATCTTCTCGCAACCGAAGGTGTTCAAGCGCGGCGGCGCGCGCAACATGGCAGCCGCCGGGCCGCTCCGAGAGTTCGGCAACGATCCGGTCAGCGAGCGAGCTGTTGTCGCCAAAGACGGTCGCTTCGGCATCTACATCACCGACGGCGAAACCAACGCGTCCATCGGCAAGGGCGACCGCATCGAAGAAGTCAGCCCCGAGCGTGCCTTCGAGTTGCTCGCGATCCGCCGCGAACAAGTGATCGCCAAGGGCGGTCCTGCAGCCAAGAAGGCGGCCGCCAAGCGCGCTCCTGCCAAGAAGTCTGCCGCGAAGAAGACCGCTGCCAAGAAGACCGCCGCCAAACCAGCACCGAAGTAGTCCGGAACGAACTCGGCGTCCGCAGTTCCTGCGAATCCCGCCACTTTCTGGAGGAATTGTCCGCCAGAAGCTGGCGGATCCACCACCGAAGAGTGGCGGATTCATGTGCTAAGGTATGTGACGTGTCCGAGCGATCACCGTTCCCGTTCCATGGACCCATCGATCCCGCCGATGTCACTGGGCGCGACGAGATCATCGCCGATCTCGTCGAACGCGTCACAGCACGACGCCCCACCGTGCTCGTCGCTCCCCGTCGGTTCGGCAAGACCACCGTGCTCGGTGCCGTTGCCGCACGCCTCGCTCACACCACCACGGTCATCCAGATCGATCTGTACGCACTTCGTTCGTGGTCCGACTTCGCGGGTCGACTGAGCGACGCCCTCATCGCGGTTCCGGCAGGTCGTCGTCACCTCATCGAGCGGCTCGCTGCCAGCATCGAGCTCAACCTCGGCGTCGTGAAGGCGGCTGTGGCCCGGCCCGACCGTCCCGAAGCGGACCTCACCGTCGATCGCCTCCTCGACGTGGTGGTACGACATGCGGTCGCCACCGAAACGTTGGTGATCTTCGACGAGTTCTCGTCGATCGCCAACGTCGACGGAGCGGCCGGTCTGCTCCGTACCAAACTGCAGCATCACTATCAACGTGTCGGTTTACTCTTCGCCGGCTCCGAGCCGTCCACGATGCGATTGTTGTTCACCGACGCCGAGCAACCCTTCTTCGCCCAGGCCGACCTCGTCGACCTCGCGCCGCTCTCCCTCTCACACGTCCACGACATGATCGAGTCGGCGTTCAGCGCCGAGAACCGCTCAGTACCTGCCGGGCTCGCTGCGAAGATTCACGCATTCAGCAATGGGCATCCCCAACGAACTATGCAACTCGCCGACGCGGCGTGGCATGCATCACGCGACGAGGTCGATGACCAGTTGGTGTTCGTTGAAGCACTCCAACGATGCCGAGCCGCAACCGCCGCCGGTTTCGAGACCCGGTTCATCGACTTCAGCTCATCGGAACAGGCGGTGCTGCGTCTGCTGGCCCACAACCACGGCCTCTACGGCCGCGATGCTGAGTTGCTCAACCTCTCGTCGTCGTCGGCTGCGGGAGCAATCACACGCCTCGTTCGAAACGGTGCGGTCGACGCGCCGCCGGCCGATCCCCGCATCATCGACCCGTTACTGGCCGACTGGGTCGCCAGGAGGTTCGCGTGAATCCGCCAACCAGCGCAGCAAACCTGCCGACGCCGGTGTA
>DATKCX010000297.1:0-35050 GCA_035512975.1 Ilumatobacter sp. | reverse complement strand
GTTGCGACGACGATCGACCATGTCGGGGTAGGCGCACTCACGATCGCGCTCGCTAGCGCGGCCGTCGACCACGGCCACCCGGCCACTGCGGCCGGGGTGGTCGCATCGGTGCGGGCTGTCAGCGCGCTGGCCGGATCGTTGGTGCTCACCCGTTCCGGCAAACACATCAACCCCGTCACGATGGTGCTGGTGAGCATCGCGTTCACCGGCCTGACAACGATCGCCATGGGTTGGACGCCGTGGCCAGTGTTGATAGCGCTCGGGTTCGTGATCGGCATCGGCGACGGGCCGATCCTCGTCGGGACCTACCGTGCTCGAACCGACGGCTCGCCGCCTGGAGCGCGGGCGTCGGTGTTCACCGTGGGAGCGAGCTTGAAACTGGCGTCGTCATCGATCGGCGCAGTGGTGGCTGGCTCGCTACTGGCCGACGAAGCGTCGTCATATGGCTTGGTGGCCGTTGGTGCGGTGGGTGTGGTCGCGGCGGCCGCAGGTTGGTTCAGCTCGCGGGCGTAGCGTGACGGATGGGGTCTGACCCCAACCGTCATGGTTCAGGTGCGGGCGTCGAGGGCTTCTTCCAGCCAGCCACTGATCAAACGCAGTGACGCACCCGGCTGGAAGATCTCGGCAATGCCCTGCTCTTTGAGCGCACGCGCATCGGCGTCGGGGATCACGCCGCCACCGAACACCAGGATGTCTTCGAGTTCGCGAGCTTTGAGTTCTTCCACCACCCGTGGAAACAGTGTGAGGTGCGCCCCCGACAACAGCGAGAGGCCCACAGCGTCGGCATCCTCCTGCAGCGCCGTCTCCGCGATCTGCTCGGGCGTTTGATGCAACCCGGTGTAGATCACCTCGAACCCGTGGTCTCGCAGCGCCCGGGTGATGGTCTTCGCGCCGCGATCGTGGCCATCAAGACCTGGCTTGGCAACGACGACGCGGTACTGGCGGTTCACGATAGATCAACCTATTCGTCATCGATGATACGCACCAAGCCGCCGAGGGTCTGCCGGTAGTCCGTCGAGAGTCGTTGGATCTGCCAGTCGCCAACCCACGGAGCCACGGCAGACTGAAGCCATGCCGTTGCCACAGCTGCGTTCCCCGTTTGCTCGAGCGGTCGTGCCCGTTCTGGGGGGCATCGCCGTGCTGGCACTTCTCGGCGGGTTCCTGTGGGCGATGGCCGCGTTCATCTCGAGCGGCGGCAGCGAAACCAGCAACCGGTTCGCCCCGTCGATCTTCCCGGTCGGCCAAGTGGAGGGCCTCGCCGCCAGTGTGGCCGAGGACGGTCCGTTGTTCTTCCCCGAACTCGGCACAGCCGTGGGTGAACGATCGATCGTGGTCGATCACACCGGCGACGTTCCCGCCGACAACTGGCGGATCTACTGGGCCTACCCCGCCGATCGCGACGCCACCTGTGTGGTCGAGCAGGTTCCCACCACACGAACGTTCATCGATTGCGACGGCCGCACCATCGACGTGACCGACCTGGCGCCGCCCGACGAAGGCGTCTTCCCACGGGTTGAAGACCGACGGACGTTGGTGCTCGACCTACGTGGCATCACCGCCACCACCTCTATCACCGCCACCACCACGGCCACCACCGCCGGCTGACTCGCTGGGCGCGCCGTCGCCTTGCTAGGCCGCTATCGCGATCACGGCGACTGCGAACAGCGCCACGTTGCGAGCCAAGTGTCCGGCACCGAGCGGTTTGGCAGACCAGGCCCCGAAGCAGGCGCAGGGCGGGTGCTTTCCCTGCAGCAACAGCCGGATGATCAACCCGGTGAAGATCACCAGTAGCGCTGCGGCAGCAGCTGCTGGCCACGGGGCGACGACCTGCAGGGCGGTGAGCGCTCCGATCACCATCTCCACCCATGGCACCACCGCAACGATCGGGCCGCGTACTCCGAGGCCAGAAGCTTGCGCCGGCCAGGCAGGTCCGGCCGCCAGCTTCGACGCGCCAGCGACGACGAATGCCGCCCCAACGATGACCCCGGCGATGATCCCAACGGTGTTCAAGTGATCGTGCTCACGCGGTCGTGCTCGACGGGCTGGAGATCACTCGACGACGACGCGCAGGCCCTCACGCGCCGCCATGACGTTCACGTCGGGTGCCGACGCTTGCGCAACTGCAGTGAACTCGTCGATGGCATCGTCGGTGTGGGTGGGGTCGTGGTGGAACAGTGCCAAGTTGCGGGCACCGCATTCACGTGCCACCCACACTGCGTAATCGACGGTGCAGTGCCCCCAGTTCGACCGATGTTCGAACTCACGCCTCGTGTACTGCGCGTCGTGGATCAACAGATCCACGCCGTCGCAGAGTTCACGGACGTTGTCGGTCGTGGAGTACACGTCGATGCCGGGCTGCTGGTGATCGCTGAGGTAGGCAACGCTGTGGCCGTTCCACTCCAGCCGGTATCCGCACGTGTTGCCGAGGTGCGGAATCAAGCGGCTCTTCACACGCAGCTCGCCGATGTCGAAGTCGTCGTTGCGCACCGAATGGAACGACACGTCGCCCGGGAAGTCGTCGAGGCCGACAGGAAACAGTGGCGGCCGAAGCATCTGCTTCACCACCTCGCCAACGGTGGTGCCGTCTTCCTGCGCAGGCGCGTACACCTTCAGCGTGCTCTGGGTGCAACGCAGCATCGGAGGGAAGAAGGGCAACCCCTGGATGTGATCCCAATGGGCGTGACTCAGGAGGCAGGTGCCGTTGAACACCTCGCCCACAACGAACTCGGCTCCGAAGTAGCGGGCACCGGTACCGATATCGAACATGATCGGATCGTGGCCTGGCACGTCGACCGCAACGCACGAGGTATTGCCGCCATACCGGACGATGTCGCCACCGTGGCAAGCGGTACTTCCACGCACACCGAAGAACCTGACGGCGAACTCGTCGTCAGAGACCCCAGTGCTGTGGTGCGTCGTATCAACCGCGATGCAGCCAACGCTACAAGGGCTCTTCGGGCACGGGCCGGGTCGAGCGGCCCGACAGCGGTGCGACGTTTGTCACACTGCGCACTCTGGGTCGACACTGGCTGCGTCGATCAAGCAGCGCTATTCGCCCGCAATCGCGGCGGCCATCACGGCGGCGGCGGCAGCAGCGCCGGAGCCCGAACGCGGCGCGTCGATGACGTCGAGCGCGGTGTCGATGGCACTCAACACACCGAGGATGCCCGGGGCGTTGACATGGCCCATGTGACCGATCCGGAACGATCGGCCGGCCGCGTCACGCAACCCGATGCCCAGCGTCACGCCCATCTGTTCCTGGCACAACCTGCGGATGTCGGCCGCGTGGACGGCACCGGTGAGCACGCTGGTGACCGAGTTGGCTTGTTCTCTCGAGAACTTGGCGTGCAGCTCCAAACCGTCTGGCGCGACCCATGCGCCCACCGCTGCACGCACTGCAGAGGCGATCACACGGTGCCGCGCCCACACGTTCTCCAGACCTTCGTCGGCGATCATGAGCAGGGCCTCGCGGAGCGCGAACAGATGGCTGACGGGCGGCGTTCCGCAATAGCGCAGATAGTGCGCCGACCGGTTCTGCCGCGACGTCCAATCCCAGTAGGACGTACGCAGGTTTGCCGTGAGGTGGGCTTCCAGGGCCCGTTCACTCGGCCACACGAAACCCAATCCAGGCGGCGTCATCAAGCCCTTCTGGCTGGCAGCGACTGTCACGTCGACGCCCCACTCGTCCATCTCGTACCGTTCGCAGCCCAGCGAGGCGATGCAGTCGACCATGAACAATGCCGGGTGGCCGGCGGCATCGATGGCCGTGCGCATGGCTGCGATGTCATTGCGAATCGACGTACCGGTGTCAACGTGCACCATCAGCACCGCCTTCACCTGGTGCGACGAGTCGGCCCGCAGGTGCGCTTCCACCACCGCTGGGTCGACGGCGCGAGCGGGTGCGGCGGCGATGATCTCCACGTCGAGACCGTTGAAGCGCGCCATCTCTCCCCACCCGGTAGCGAATCCGCCACAGTCGAACACGAGCACTTTGTCGCCTCGCGACAGCGTGTTCGCCAGAGCCATCTCCCAGGCACCGTGACCGTTGCAGATCCCGATGAACGGCTCGGCGGTGGTGCGCGCCACTGCCGACAAACCCACCCCGATCTCGTCGCTGATGTCGACGAGATCGCCCACATAGATGTCGGTCATCTGGCGGGCCATTGCGGCCAACACCCGATCGGGCATGATCGACGGACCCGGAATGGCCAGGATCTCCGGCCCACCCGCAAGATTCACACCGTGGTCAGGGAGATTCACCTCGTGGTGAGGCACGGTCAGCTCAGACGTCATCGCCCGAGTGTGCCATCCCTCGTGGTGTGAACCGCACCGCAAGCCCTGGCCTCTAGCCTCAGAGCGTGGCTCACGAATTCATTTACACCTGTTACAAGCTGGCTCGGTTCTACCCGCCCGACCGCACGGTGCTGGAGAACATCTCGCTGTCGTTCTACCCGGGCGCGAAGATCGGCGTGATCGGTACGAACGGCTCGGGCAAGTCGAGCTTGCTGAAAATCATGGCCGGCCTCGACGACGGCTTCTCGGGCGACGCACGGCTCACACCGGGTTTCTCGGTCGGGTATCTCGCGCAAGAGCCCGAACTCGATGAATCCAAAGACGTCCGCGGCAACGTGATGGACGGCGTGGCCGAAGTGCAAGCGCTGATCGATCAGTACAACGCGGTGATGGCCAAGTGGGCCGACCCCGACGCCGACTACGACAAGATCGGCAAAGAGCAGGCGCAGTTGGAAGACAAGATCGCAGCTGCCGACGCGTGGAGCCTCGAACGCAACGTCGAGATCGCCATGGACGCACTGCGGTGCCCGCCCGACGACGCCCAGGTGAGCACTCTGTCCGGTGGCGAGAAGCGTCGGGTGGCGCTCTGTCGTCTGCTGCTCGCGCGTCCCGACCTGCTGCTGCTCGACGAACCCACCAACCACCTCGACGCCGAGTCGGTGTACTGGTTGGAACGGTTCCTGAAGGAGTACTCGGGCACGGTCGTGGCGATCACCCACGACCGCTACTTCCTCGACAACGTCGCTCAGTGGATCCTCGAACTCGAGCGCGGCAAGGGCTTCCCGTTCGAGGGCAACTACTCGTCGTGGCTGGAGCAGAAAGCGGCACGTCTCGCCCTGCAGGAGAAGGCCGACAACACGCGCCAGCGCACGTTGGAACGCGAGCTCGAGTGGGTGCGCATGTCGCCCAAGGCCCGCCAGGCCAAGGGCAAGGCGCGCCTCGCCGCGTACGACAAGCTGCAGACCGAAGCCGAAGCGGCCAACGGTGCCGACCAACGCCTCGAGATCGCGATCCCCACCGGCAAGCGCCTCGGCGACACCGTCATCGAAGTGAAGAACTTGAAGAAGGCGTTCGGCGACAAGTTGCTGTTCGAGGACCTGTCGTTCTCGCTGCCGCCCGCTGGCATCGTGGGCATCATCGGAGCCAACGGTGCCGGCAAGACCACGTTGTTCCGCATGCTCGTCGGCCAGGAGGATGCAGATGGCGGCACCATCAAGATCGGCGACACCGTGCAGCTCAGCTACGTCGACCAGTCGCGCGACAGCCTCGACGACGGCGCCACCGTGTACGACGAGATCACCGGCGGCGTCGACCACATGCAGGTGGGCAACCGAGAAATCCACGGCCGGGCCTACGTGTCGAGCTTCAACTTCAAAGGCACCGATCACGGCAAGTTGGTCGGCAAGCTCTCGGGCGGCGAGCGCAACCGTGTGCACCTCGCCAAGCTGCTGAAATCGGGCGGCAACGTGCTGCTCCTCGACGAACCCACCAACGACCTCGACGTCGACACCCTCCGGGCACTCGAATCGGGCTTGGAATCGTTCCCCGGATGCGCCGTGGTGATCAGCCACGACCGGTGGTTCCTCGACCGCATCGCCACCCACGTGCTGGCCTTCGAAGGCGACTCTCAAGTGCGCTGGTTCGAAGGCAACTTCACCGAATACGAGGAATACAAACGCAAAGAGTTGGGCGCCTCGTCCGAACAACCGCACCGCCTGAAGTACAAGAAGCTGTAGTTGTCCTTCGAGCGAGCTTGAGCCTTCAGGCGCCTCTTGACCAAGAACACATTTCAACTCCCGTTCGGGATCAGCCGTAGGGCCTGGTGATGATTTCTAGGTAGTGGCCGTCGTTGCTGAGGAAGTAGACGCCGCGGCCTCCGTCGTGATGGTTGATGGTGCCGGGTCGGTGCTGTCTTGGATCGGCCCAATGCTCCATGTTCCGAGCGACGATCTTGGCGTAGATCGACGTGAACTCGGCTTCGGTGACCAAGAATGCGTAGTGCTGGGGATGGATCTCGCCTTCGCCACCACCGAAATCAAGCGACACACCGTTGGCAACTTCCACCACGTGGAACGGGCCGAACTCGACGGGTGGTGGGAGGTCGAACAGGTCGGTCAACCACGCCGCAGACGCTGCGCTGTCGCGGCAGCCAACGACCGTGTGGTTGAGTTGCACCGACATGGTGCCAGCGTAGATGCGCTCACCAGAGGTCGATCAGTCGGGCAGTCAATCGGGGAGTTTGGGCGTCTCCCAGCCGGTTGACGTGCCGACGAGGCTGCCTCGGGTGATGGCGGTGTTGCCGAAGCGCTGACGGAGCCGATCGACCGCGTCGTCGAGGCCGTCGGTGGGCTTCCGACCGAATGGGAGGATGAGTTGTTCGGGCGCGCTGCCGGTGTCGGCGAGATTGCTCACCGACAAACCGATCAGGGTGAGGCCGCGTTCGGCGATCGATTCGGCTTCGCGGTGCAGCATGGCCAACGCGAGCTGGGCGATCGGCTCGGTGGACGACGTGGGGTGGGGCAGCGTGCGTGATCGGGTGGCCTGGGTGAAGTCGTCGTACCGCAACCGCATGATCAGCGTGGTGCCGACACGATCGGCCGCGCGCATTCGCCGCGTGACGCGATCGACGATGGCCAACAGGTAGGCGTCGAGTTGTGCAGCCGAGCGGTCGCCGCGCCCCAGAGCGTGCTGCGACCCGATCGACCTGCGACGACGGCCCAGCTCGATGGGCCGCGGGTCGCGGTTGTGCGCCAGTGCGTGAATGTGGTGCGCAGCGCCCTTGCCGATGATGCCGATGAGGTGGCCGAGTTCCAGTTCGGCCACGTCGGCGACGGTGTAGATGCCCCTGGCCTGCAGCCGCTCGTCGGTCTTCGGCCCGACGCCCCACAGGCGACGGATCGGCAACGGATGCAGAAACGCCGACTCGTCGCCTGCCGCGACGACGATGAGCCCGTCGGGCTTCGACACTGCCGACGCGACCTTCGCGAGAAACTTCGTGGTGGCCACGCCGACCGAGATGGGCAAGCCGACCTGTTCGCGCACGTCGACCCGGAGCCGCTCGGCGATCTGTCGTGGCGTACCGCTGATGCGGCCGAGCCCGCCCACGTCGAGGAACGCTTCGTCGATCGACAGGCCCTCGACGAGTGGTGTGGTGTTACGGAACGCCTCGAAGACCGCTCTCGACGCCTCCACGTACGCATCGAACCGCGCCGGCACCACCACCAGATTCGGGCAGAGCCGACGCGCCCGCCACTCAGCCATGGGCGACGTGACGCCATAGGCCTTCGCTTCGTAGCTGGCGGCCAACACGATGCCACCGCCCACAGCCACCGGACGACCCCGCAATGACGGGTCGTCACGCTGTTCCACCGACGAATAGAACGAGTCGAGATCAGCGTGCAGAATGCTCGCCTCAGATCGACTCGAACGCATGTTCGACAGTGTAGAGCGAGGGTGCAACACCCAGCTCGTACTACCGAGTCGGCCAGGCGGCGAGGGTTTCGTAGCGAGCGCCTTCTGGTGCGAGGTGACTTTGCACCAGCGCGACCTCCGCAACGGTGAAGGTCGAGTGGAAGGGGGTGCCCACCACCGCCGGCTGGCGAACGCTCCGTCGTCGCCCCAGCCGGGCAATCGTGATATGGCCGACGAATCGCTTCCGCAGAGGAGCGTCTCCAAGATGGGAAGTCGCCCGTTCCACCACTTCGTTCAGCGCCTCGGCACCAGAGGCGTGAACGATCAGGGAATGATCGCCGAGGTACTCCACGATCGGCCCGAGCGTGATGTCGGCAGCCCGGAAGTCGACGTCGTCGAGAGCCTCCGCCACCTCGCGAGGGTGCGCCTCGCCGAGGAAACGCAGCGTCACGTGCCAGTTCTCCTCCGGCACGAAGCGCACGCCCGGTTCATCCTTGCGATGCAGGAGCGACAGGTCTGAACACGCATCGGCCGACGGCCAGAGCGCTACGAACAACCGCGGCGACGACACAGCGCTCAACCCTAACGTCGACGATGGGCGTCAAAAAGGGGTCTGCCCCCTTCTTGACGTCAACGCGAGGTGCGCTGGAACTGGCGAACCGACAGTGGCACGAAGATCATCGAGATGATGCCGATCCAGATCAGCGTGTGCCACGCCGGATTCTGCAACGCCCACACATCGGGCACCGCGGCCGCAGGGTTCGTGTTGCCGAACAACTCGCGGATCGCCTGCGTCACCGCCGACACCGGGTTCCACTCCACGAAGTACCGCAACGCCGATGGGAACGACTCGACCGGCACGAACGCGTTCGACACGAACGTGAGCGGCATGATGACGATGAACGACGCATTGTTGATCACCTCGACGCTCGGCACCAGCAACCCGACGTACGCCATGATCCAACTGAAGGCGTAGGCGAAGAACACGAGCAGGAAGTATCCGGCCACCGCGTCGAGGAACGACCCACGGATCCGCCAGCGGGGACAACCTCGAACGCATTGCGGTCAGTTCTTGACCGCAATATCGGACAAACTTGCGATGTGGCCGATTCCACCGCCAGAGCGCTCGCTCTCCTCTCGCTGCTCCAGACGCACCGGCATTGGGCCGGCGCGGAACTCGCCGACCGTTTGGGCGTGAGCGAGCGAACGGTGCGTCGCGACGTCGACCGGCTGCGGCAACTCGGCTACCCGGTCGACGCGGTTCCCGGGGTCGACGGCGGGTATCAACTCGCGGCTGGTGCCCACCTCCCTCCCCTGCTGTTCGACGACGACGAAGCCGTGGCCCTCGCGGTCGGACTGCGCACGGCTGCCGGCTCGGCGATCGACGGCGTGGAGGAGACCGCCGTCCGGGTGATGGCGAAGCTCGAACGGATGTTGCCCGACCGTGTGCGGCGTCGCGTGGAGGCCGTGCATGCCAACGTCTCCGTCGCTCGATGGTCGCCGTCGGTCGAGCCGGTGGCGGCATCGACGATGGTGGCGGTTGCGCAGGCGTGTCGCGACCGCGAGGAGGTGCGGTTCGAGTACCACAGTCGCGAGGGGAACGAGACGAGTCGACTCGTGCAGCCTCACCAACTCGTCGCGTTCGGGCGTCGCTGGTATCTCGTGGCGTGGGACGTGCGCCGTGACGACTGGCGGACCTTTCGACTCGACCGCATGGGAGCACCGTCGCTCGCCGGCGCCAGGTTCCCCGAACGGCCGATTCCCGGCGGTGACGCGGCCGCATACCTGGCGTCGACGCTGCGTTTGGTGCCGCGGGACCACCGCGCCGTGCTCACTCTCTCCGCCCCGCCCGACGAGGTCGACCGCGCCGCCCGCGGGTTCGACGGCGTGGTCGAACACCTCGGCGACGATCACAGTCGCATGGTGGTACAGGCCGACACTGTCGCATGGCTGGCAGCGTTGATCGCGATGTTGGCATCGAGCGTGCCGCTGCGGATCGACGAGGCTCCCGACGAGGTGGTCCAACTCGTCAAGACCACCGCACAGCGGCTGACCGGATCGCTGCGCCAGCGCTGAACCGTCTCCGGGCATACTGGGGCATCGTGGATTCAGTGGTGAGTGTCGACATTGGGAGTGAGACCGACAGCGAACTCACCACCCGACTCGCTCATCAAGCGGGTGAGCGTTTGGTGGAGTTGCGCGCCGAGATGTGGGCATCCGGAACGCACCCCTGGGACGTGATGGACAGCGGCGATGCGGCAAGTCACCGCTTCATCGGCGAGCAGCTCCGCCTGCACCGGCCCGACGACGCCGTACTCGACGAAGAAGGTGCCGAAGACCCGCGCCGCTTCACCGCCGACCGCGTGTGGATCATCGACCCGCTCGACGGCACGCGCGAATTCGGCGAGCAGGGTCGGCCCGATTGGGCGGTTCACGTGGCGCTGTGGGATCGGGATCATTTCGTGTGCGGTGCCGTGGCCTTGCCCGCACTCGGCGTCACGCTCGCGACCGACCCTGCCCCGGTGCTACCGCCCTTCACCAGGGATCGGCCACGCATCGTCACCTCCCGCAACCGCGCACCCCACGCTGCAGTGGTGGTTGCCAACGGGCTCGGCTGCGACGCCATCCGGCTGGGCTCCGCCGGTGCCAAGGCGATGACCGTGGTGATGGGAGAAGCCGACATCTACGTCCACGACAGCGGCATGTATCAGTGGGACTCGGCGGCACCCGCTGCGGTTGCTCTGGCGGCTGGGTTGCACGTCAGCCGAATCGATGGCACGCCGATCGTGTACAACGCACGCGACCCTTGGTTGCCCGACCTGATCATCTGCCGCAAAGAGCTCGCAGACGACGTGCTGACAGCGCTCTGGGGAGAGCCGACCGGAAACCGACGATGGACCTGACAACGATTCGTGTGGAGATCTCCGGCAGGGTGGCAACGGTGTGGCTCGATCGACCACACCGCCACAACGCGTGGACCGGGCGTCTGCACACCGAACTGCGATCGGTGATGTTCGACCTCGAGCAGAACCAAGCAATCCGCGCCGTCGTCATCACCGGCACGGGCACGGCGTTTTGCGTGGGTGGCGACAGCGAAGCGTTGGCGCAGCACGCCGAGCGGGGAAGCTACGACCCGGGTCTCGCAGCAGACGCGGCCAAGCCTGGCATGCGGATGCAACCCGAGTTCGACGACGACATGGCGTGGATGTACGCCTATCGCACCCCGATCATCGCCGCCGTGAACGGTGCCGCGGCGGGTATCGGCTTGGCGTTCGCGCTGTTCTGCGACCTCCGGTTCGGAGCAGCGGGGGCCAAGCTCACCACTGCGGCGCCGAAGCTCGGTCTGCCGGCGGAGTACGGCACGAGCTGGGTGTTGCCCCGCCTGATCGGCGTCACCCGAGCAGCCGACCTGTTGTTGTCCGGCCGCACCGTCACCGTGGCCGACACCGCTGATTGGGGGCTGTGGAACGACGTCCTTCCCGACGGCGAACAAGCCCTCGCGGCAGCGCTCGAGTATGCCCGCACGCTCACCACCACCACCGGTGCCGAAGCAGTGTCGGTCGCCAAGTCACAGCTCTACCGTGATCTCATCCGACCCGACGTAGGTGCATCCGTGGCCGAATCTCGTCAGCTCATCGACGAAGCGATGCGCACCGACGACTACCGGGAGGGCATCGCCGCGTTCATCGAGCGGCGACCGCCGAACTTCTGACGTCGGGGCTGGGGTGACGACCCCGCCACCACTCCCCCGCCACCTCTCCCCTGCCGATGCGGCCGTACACTCGGGGGATGAACGATCGCCAGCGAGCGCAGGGGCCGCTCGCCATCGCCGCAATCGCGAGCGCCGGCGCTGCCGTGATGCACGCGACGGCAGCCGGTATCCACGCCGACCATCCCACGCTGTCGCGCACGTTCGTAGCAATCACCATCGCTCAAGCCGCCGCGGCCGTGGTCGGGTTCTTGCGATCGGGCCGCATCGCCATCGCCGTGCTGGTGTCGGTGAACGCGTTCGCGTTCGGAGGTTGGCTGGTCACCCGCTTCGCGGGGATCTCCTGGTTTCCCGGCCTCGAAGTGGCCGAATCGCCCCAACTCGCCGACTCGATCGCTGCGGTGCTCGCTCTGGTTGCGGTGGTGGCCGCAGCGAGTGCGCTCGGTGAGCGTTCGCCGTTGATCCCCAGCCGCGCCGTCGTGAGCTCTGCGGTGTTGGTGGGAGTGATGATGGTTCCCGGCCTGTTGGCGGCTACCGATCACGATCACTCCGGCCACGATGCCGACGGGCACAGCACCGCCGCAGGCACCGCCGACGACGGCCACGCACACGACGACGAGACGACTGCCAGCGACGACGGGCACGCGCACTCCGCCGAAACCACCGCAGGTGAGCCGACCGATACCGACGAGCATGGCCACGACGACGCAGCGGCCGACGACGATCACGCACACGAGTCAGGCGAGGCCGCCGGAGCAAGCGGCGACACCGACGACCCGGTTGAGCCGGAGCCACCGGCCTGGCCCCGCCCGTGGGACCCCACCGCCGCCATCGATTTCTCCGGCGTTCCCGGGGTCACCGCCGGCCAACTGGCTCGCGCCGAGCAACTCGCCGCCGACACGCTCCGTGATCTGCCGGCCTTTGCCGACGTTTCCACGGTGAGCGCACTCGGCTACCGGTCGATCGGTGACAGCTCCACCGGGTTCGAGCACTACATCAACGTCGGCTACATCGCCGACGAGAAGTTCCTCGACCCCACGGCCCCCGAGTCGCTCGTGTACCAGGTAGACGGCGATGCGCGCACGCTCGTCTCGGCGATGTTCATCGCCAAGAACATGCCCATGGACGATCCGGCGCTCGTCGACATCGGCGGTCCGTTGATGGAATGGCATGTCCACCTCAACCTGTGTTGGGGGCTCAACGAAGCCGGCGAGGCAGTCGTCAAATCGGTGCTCGAGAACCTCGACGATGCGTGCCCGGCCGGAACGGTGAACGCTGGCGGCGAGAACCCCATGGTGCACGTGTGGATCGCGCCTCACGATTGTGGGCCGTTCGCCGCGCTGGAGGGCCACGGAGCGGGCCAGACAGCCACCGGTACCCGAAGCGATCAGTGTGCCCACGACAACCACGAGGACGGTCCTGGTGATGGTGACGGTGATGGTGACGGGCACGGAACCGCTGAAGCGGCCGCAACGAAGCCGTACGACCCCACGATGCCGATCGACCTCGGCGGCATCGACGGCGTCACACCGCAACAGCAGGCGTTCGCCGAAAACCTCGTCGCCGCGACCATCCGCGATCTCCCTCAGTGGGCCGATCTCGAAGCTGTCGCCGCTGCCGGTTTCCACTCCATCGGCGACGGCGCAACCGGGCACGAGCACTACATCCAGTGGGACTGGATCGACGACGACATCATCCTCGACCCCGACTTCCCCGAGAGCCTCGTGTTCGAGCCGCAGCCCGACGGGTCGAAGAAGCTGGTCTCGGCGATGTTCATGCTGCCTCGCGGCGTCGCTGTGGAAGACGCTCCCGATTTCGGCGGCGCACTGATGCAGTGGCACGTCCACGGCGATTTGTGTTTCACCGACGACCCGGTCGCTCCCAAGGTTGTCGGCGTGAAGGCCATCGGCACGACGTGTCGTGCGCCGTTGGTCGACGGAACGCTCGCTCCGATGGTGCACGTCTGGATCACTCCCACGCCGTGCGGGCCGTTCGCAGCGCTCGAGGGCATCGGTGCGGGACAGGTCGCGGCAGGCGAAGAAGCGCTGTGTGACACCGCCCATGGCAGTCACTGAGCACCGCCCGGCGGGCGACGGCGCACCGATCGATGACCTGACGTGGGGCGCGTTCACGGCCGATGGCCCGTGGAACCTCATCCGAGACGAAATCGTGTGGCTGCCGGAGACCGACCAGTTACGCAAGGCCGCTCGGGCGTCGATACCAGGGCTCATCACGCCCGGCAAGATTCCGCCGGGTCGCCGATCGGCGGTCGTCACCGGACGCTTGACGTGGGCCGTCGCTCCGTGGGTGGTGCGCAAGCGACGCAACAAGTACGCCACCACCGAAGCTGGCCGAACCGACCTGTCGGCGCGCCTGCGCAAGGGTGCCGAGTCACTCGGGCCCACCTTCATCAAGCTCGGGCAGATCATCTCGTCGGGTGAAGGACTGTTCCCGCGGGAACTCGTCGACGAGTTCAAGAAGTGTCGCGATCAGGTGCCGGCCGAGCCGTTCAGCTCGGTGCGCGAGATCGTGGAAGCCGACCTCGGTGCCTCGCTCGAGACGATCTTTTCGTACTTCGATCGTCGCCCGCTCGCTGCCGCGTCAATCGCTCAGGTGCACGTCGCCACCTTGCGTTCCGGCGAAGACGTCGTCGTGAAGGTTCAGCGTCCGCAGATCGCCGAGTTGGTACGTCGAGATCTCGCCGCCATGGCGTGGTTGGCTCCGCATCTGGTGGGGCGGATTCCCGTGGCCGCCCTCGCCAACCCGCCGGCGCTCGTCGAGCTGTTCGCGGAGACGATCGTGGAGGAACTCGACTTCCGCCTCGAGGGTGCGAACATGATCGACGTCGCCGAGGTGATTCGCCAGCTCGGCCACAACAGCTACGTGGTTCCCCGTCCGCACCCGGTGTACGTCACCCGACGGGTGCTCGTCATGCAGCGCCTGTCTGGCTACAACTTCGATGACGTCGACGGCATGCATGCCGGGGGCATCGACACCGAGGAGGTCATCCGGTCGGGCATGGTGGCATTCATGGAAGGTGCCATGGTGCACGGCATCTTCCATGGCGATCTGCACGGCGGCAATCTGTTCGTGTTGGCAGATGGCACGACAGCACTGCTGGACTTCGGCATCGTCGCTCGACTCTCGCAGGAGCGACGACTGGCGTTCCTCCGGCTCATGCTGGGGGCAATGACCAACGACGTGCTCGGGCAGATGGCGGCACTCCGCGACCTCGGGGCGTTGCCGCCAGACACCGACCTCAGGGCGGTGGTGAAGGACCTCGGCCTCGACCTGCCGCCGATCGACCCGACCACGCTGACTGGCGACGAGCTGGTCCGCGAGGTGCAGCGAATCATCAAGGCACTCCTCGGCTACGGCGCGCGACTTCCCAAAGAGCTCATGTTGTACGTGAAGAACCTGGTGTTCCTCGACGGTGCCATCGCCCGGCTGGCGCCCGACCTCGACCTCCTGGCCGAGGTGCAGACGATCGCCATGTTGTTCGCGCAACGGCACGGCGAGCGATTGGGACGCGAACTCGGCATCGATGCCACGTCGTTCACGGTGGACCTCGTCAGTGTGAAGGCGAGCCTCGGCGTCGACTCACAGGTCGACCAGCTCACCTATCGCGACCTCCAGGCCCGCAGGAATCTCATCAACAAGCGCATGAAGTCGCATCTCACCGAGCGCTAGCACGACGCAACGTGGGCATCGGTGCCCTCCACATCGGTAACCTGCGACGTCGTGCGTCTCGTGATTGCTCGCTGTTCGGTCGACTACGCCGGTCGACTCGCCGCCCACTTGCCGGAGGCGATCCGGCTGATCATGGTGAAAGCCGACGGGTGCGTCGCCATCCACGCCGACGGGGGCGCGTACAAGCCGCTGAACTGGATGAATGCGCCGAACACGGTGCGCGAGTTCGAGGGCTACTGGGAGATCACCAATCCCAAAGGCGAAACGCTCACCGTGCATCTGCACGAGGTGTTCGCCGATTCGTCGCATGAGTTGGGCGAAGACCCGGGTCTGCAGAAGGACGGCGTGGAAGCTCACCTCCAGCAGTTGTTGGCGGCATCACCGCAGGCGATCGAGACCGGGCTCACGCTGGTGCGACGCGAGTATCCCACGGCGATCGGCCCGGTCGACCTGGTGTGCAAGGACCCGGTCGGCACCACGGTTGCGGTGGAGGTGAAGCGACGCGGCGACATCGACGGCGTCGAGCAGTTGGCGCGTTACATCGAACGACTCCAGCTCGACTCGTCGCTCGGCGACATTCGAGGCGTGTTCGTCGCCCAGTCGATCAAACCGCAAGCCAAGGTGCTCGCCGAATCACGAGGATTCACCTGGGTGGAAGTGGACTACGACCAACTACGAGGCATGGCCCCCGACGAACTCCGCCTCTTCTGACTTCCCGCTTCAGCGGATGTCTTCGTGGGGGTAGACGGCGGGGATCTGCATGAGTTTGCGCTGGCGGTCGGTCAGCAGGCCGCCGGCCGCCAGGCTGGCGAGGGTGGTCTGGTACTGGGTGCCCCAGGTGGAGTGGCCAGGGGCGTACTTGTACAGCATCGACAGGCGGTCGTGTTCAGCCCGCCACGGCGACGTGCCGTGGGTGAGTGCTTCGGTGAAGATCACCACGTCGCCTGCCTGCAGTGGGATCTCCACCGCCCAGTTCGCCGGGTGTCCCTCCGGCCTGCCGAAGTTGGCTCGATGGCTCCCCGGGACGCACAGAAACCCACCCTCGCCGCGGGCGTGGTCGACCAACGCCCACTGCACGGCCACCAGCCCGTTGTACATCTGGTTGCCGCGCACTTCGTAGAACTGCGCTGGGTCGTGAGGGGTGCCTCCACCGTGCAGCCCGAGCCCGCCAGTGCCTGCCGTCATCGTGATGCCGTACGCATGATCGAGACGTGCCTTCGGTCCGCACATCTCGAGGATCGGCCCAAGGATCGCTTCGTGATCGAGGAGATCACGAAACGGCTGCTCGCGCTCGAGGAACCCGACGAAGCGCTGCGACCCCAGGTCGTTTCCGGGCGGCGGGACATTCAAACGTGCCACCGCGCCGAGCAGGTCATCGAGTTCGTCGTCGGTCAGTGCCCCGTATCGCACCACGTAGCCGTACAGATCGAAGAAGTATCGCTCGTGCGCCGTCAGCGGTTGTGCCCCACTCATGCCGCCACACTACGAACTCGAGGGTGGCCGCTCGGCGTCGATCACCTGCTCCGCTGAACTTCGCAAATTCTCTTCGACTACCTTCGCGGTCATGCCTCAACAAGTACGCGGAGTCGTCGCTCGCTCCAAGGGTGCCCCGGTCACGATCGAAACCATCATCATCCCCGACCCTGGCCCCGGTGAAGCCGTGGTCAAGGTGCAGGCGTGCGGAGTGTGCCACACCGACCTGCACTACCGCGAGGGCGGCATCAACGACGCGTTTCCGTTCCTCCTCGGCCATGAGGCCGCTGGCGTGGTGGAGTCGGTCGGCGAAGGCGTCACCAACGTCGTTCCTGGCGACTACGTCATCCTCAACTGGCGTGCCGTGTGCGGCAACTGCCGGTCGTGCCTCAAGGGCAAGCCGTGGTACTGCTTCTCCACGTTCAACGCCACACAGAAGATGACCCTCGAAGACGGCACGGAGCTGTCCCCCGCGCTCGGCCTGGGTGCGTTCGTGGAGAAGACGCTGGTGCATTCCGGTCAGTGCACCAAAGTCGACCCTTCCGCGCCGGCTACCACCGCTGGTTTGTTGGGCTGTGGCGTGATGGCTGGCATCGGTGCCGCCATCAACACCGGCAACGTCGGCCGTGGCGACTCGGTCGCCGTGTTCGGGTGCGGGGGCGTGGGCGACGCGGCGATCGCCGGTTCGTTCCTCGCCGGTGCCGGCACGATCATCGCCGTCGACATCGACGACAAGAAGCTCGAATGGGCGAAGGAGTTCGGGGCCACGCACACTTGCAACTCCAGCAAAACCGATGCGGTCGAATACATCCAGTCGGTCACGAACGGCAACGGGGCCGACGTGTGCATCGATGCCGTCGGCCACCCAGAGGTGTACAAGCAGGCGTTCGCGGCTCGTGACCTCGCCGGCACCGTGGTGCTGGTGGGTGTACCGAACCCCACGTCGGTGTTGGAGTTGCCGATGATCGAGGTGTTCGGTCGGGGCGGTTCGCTGAAGTCGTCGTGGTACGGCGACTGCTTACCGTCGCGCGACTTCCCCATGCTGATCGAGCTCTACCAGCAAGGCCGCCTCGATCTCGACCGGTTCGTCAGCGAGACGATTGCCATCGGTGACGTGGAGGAAGCGTTCCACAAGATGGAGCGCGGCGAAGTGCTCCGCAGCGTCGTCGTGATGGACAGCTGATGTCGATCGAACTCGTCACGACCGACGGAGTGTTCGCGCTCGACGGCGGTGAATGGGAAGTCACCAACAACATCTGGTTGGTCGGCGACGATCGCGAAGTGGTGGTGTTCGACGCTGCGCACGACCACCAGCGGATCGTCGACGCGATCGCCGGGCGGCGGGTGAAGGCCATCGTGCTCACCCACGGTCACAACGACCACATCAATGCGGCGGTGCCACTGCGCGAGGTCGTCGACGCCCCCATCTGGCTGCACCCCGCGGACGAGATGCTGTGGGAAGCCGTCTGGCCGAAAGACTCCACCGATCGCGAGGTGGTGCCCGGCGGCGCGATCGACGTGGCGGACCACCGGCTCGCCGTAGTGCACACGCCGGGCCACTCCCCCGGCTGCTGCTGCTTCTTCGACGCCGACGCCGGGCGATTGGTGTCTGGCGACACCCTGTTCTGTGGTGGCCCCGGCGCGACCGGTCGCAGCCACAGCGACGAACCGACCATCTTGAGGTCGATCATCGATCGGCTGCTCACGTTGCCCGACGACACGATCGTGCACACCGGACACGGCGACAGCACCACCATCGGTGCCGAGCGTGCCGGCGTGCTCGATCGAGCCGCCGAAGTTGGTGTGGCGTAACGGCTCGCGTGCGGTTCGCCCTCAGCAGGAGTCGCCGGGGAGCTGGGGCTTGGCAGCCACTTGGTAGGTCACGTCGCCATCGGTGAAGTAGGTCGCCTGGTTGGAACCGGCGAACAGTTCCTGCACGTCGGCTGCAGGAACGGCCAAGCACTCGGCCGCGTCAGCCAGCGCCACCGTGTCGACCGTCCAATCCACAGTGGTGGAGAGTTCGATGTCGGCGACGATCGCATCGTCGATCGGCGTGGCCATGAGGAGGAACGTTTCCGGTGCAAACGGTGTGCCATCCATGGGCATCTGACTCGTGGCGGCCTCGACGAACGCTTGTAGTTCGGCGCGGTCACCGGTCTCGGTTCCGTCCGATTCCGGTGACGTACCCATTCCCAATGCGTACGCCCGATGCTCGTAGACCTCACCGTTGGCGTACACCCGCACCACCGTGTCGGCGGCGTCGGCAACCATGTCGTTGCGTTCGTACTCCTTGTGGGTGAGCAGCCCATGGTCGGCCGCGAGTTCCAGCAGCGTCTGCACGCCCTCCTCGCCGATGTCACTGGTCAGGACGTTGGGCAGCATCGGCCCGGGATAGATCTCGATCTGTGGGCCGAGCACGAACTGGGTGCCGCCACCGCTCACCAAGAGCGTCGGAAGGTTTCGAAAGGCGAAGTCGGCGGGCACGAGACCACCTTCGTAGATGATTTCAACGACCACATCGTCGGTGCCGGTGGGATGCTCGAAACCCGCCACGCCACCAGCGGTGGTGGCAGGCACGGTCGATGACGTGTCGGGGGATGCGATCGTTCCGGCGGTGTCGGTCGGTTGATCGGTGGCCGCGGAGTCGTCGCCGCAAGCGGCCAGGACCACGAGCGCGCCGGTTGCGAGAACGGGGGCGAGACGGCGGATGATATTGCGTTCTGAAGTGGTGATTCGATTCATGCGTATTGGACGTCGGTAGCGCATGATCGGTTCCCGGCCGAGTGGCCGCCAGAATAGAGCGATGCAGCGGGTGACGGGTGCCGTTCAGCACTACGCATGGGGAGACGACTCGTTTCTGCCAGCGCTGCTCGGGGTCGAGCCCGACGGGCAGCCCTGGGCGGAACTTTGGCTGGGCACGCATCCCAGCGGACCGGCCACGTTGGCCAATGGCGTGTTGCTGGTCGACGTTGCCGGCCACCTGCCCTACCTGTTGAAAGTGCTGTCAGCCGCCCAGCCGTTGTCGTTGCAAACCCATCCGACCACCGAACAAGCGATGGATGGATTCGCCAGCGGGATCTACCCCGATGCGAACGCAAAGCCCGAGCTGCTGTGCGCGCTCACGCCGTTCGAGGCGTTGTGTGGGGTGCGGCCGATCGACGCAACGTTGGAGCTGTTGGGCGAACTGGGAGCGGCCGACACTCACCTCGCACGTGTGATTGCCGCCGACGGTGCCGGGCCGGCGCTCAGTGGTCTCTACCGATCTGCGATCGACCCGGTGCCCGTGATCAACGCGTGTACCGGGTCCGAGCGACCCGAGGCAGGGTGGGTGCGCCGGTTGGCAACGATGTACCCGGCCGAGGCCAGCGTGGCAGCAACCTTGCTACTGAACTACGTGATGCTCGCTCCAGGCGACGCGCTGAGGCTCGACGCCGGCAACTTGCATGCCTACCTCTGTGGCTCCGGCATCGAGTTGATGGGTGCCAGCGACAACGTGATTCGGGGTGGGCTCACGGTGAAGGCGGTCGACGTCGACGAACTCTTGCGAGTCGTCGACCCCACGCCACTGGCGCAGCCGCTCCTTCCCGCTGGCGACCGTTACGAGTTGCCCGCCGCTGGTGTGGCGCTGATTCGGTTGGAACCCGGCGTGGAACACCGTGCGACCGGTCACGAACTCACCATCGATCTCGGCGGTATCAGCTGGTATCTCGCCCCCGACGACGTGTTGGTCACAACAGACACGACGTTCGTCGTCGTCCCGATCTAGCGCCGACCATGACGGTTGGGGTCAGACCCCTTCCGTCACGATCTGATGCTCACCGTGACGGTTGGGGTCAGACCCCTTCCGTCATGCCATGGCGGCGTGCATGGCGTTGGTGCCATCGATGAGGGCCTGCGCTTGGGTGTCGGTCAGCGCGGCATACGCGGGTGTGAGGATGTCGTCGGTCAGCGCTTCCGCCCGCGCCCACGCCGTACGGTCCACATCGGAGAGCGCCGGTGCTTCCTCGTAGCCGAACATCTTGAGGTCGTCGGGGCGCTTCACGGCGTGGGCCACCGAGCTGTTCAAACCCATTGCAGTGAGGGCCAGCAGATGGACGCTGCCGCGGAGTTCACGCAACACCATCGCCTGATGCATGGCCGCTGCTGGCGTGTCGTCTGGCACTGGCTCGGCCCGGACCCCGGCGAACAGCGGGAGCGAGGCACCTTCCACGGCACCGATCACCGTTGTCGCCGCGTCGACGAACACATCGAGACCGTCGACGCTCGCGAACTTGCGACGGCCGAAGTCGTGTGCGCACGAGATGTACAGCCGCGCTGCGTCGCGCGGCGGCATGATTGCCACCGACGACTCCCACATCTTGCGCACCATGTCGGGGTTGAAGTAGCCGAAGGCCGATCGCACCACGTCGGCGTCGACGTCGCCGAGTACGCCGCCGCGACCGATGAAGTAGAACCGGAATCCGCCGAGGCCATTCGCCTTGCCGACTTCGACGGTTTCGGGGGTGAAATAGAAGGCCGCCCCGAGGTGGGCGATCTCCTCGGTGGCGCGCATGATCTCAACAGGTTGCATGGCGGACATCATCACATCCCCAACCGCCAGCCCGCGAGCCGAACCAAGCCCTGGCGACACAGACCTTTCAGCTGACGGTTTTGCGGATCTCTACGATCTTTTCGTTGGCGTGGTTCGCGTCGTCGCCTTGCGATGCCAGAAGGGCGTTGCGGTCGCGGCTGGCTTCGCGCTCTGCCACCACCGTGTCGGCTCGGGCGATCGCCGCGTCGGTGCCGTGCTCATGGATGAACTCGGCCCACTCGACCAAGGCCTCGACCATCTCCGACTCGGGTACGACGGCGACGTTGCGGCCCTTCACGAACAGGTGCCCGCGCTTGTTGCCGGCGGCGATGCCGATGTCGGCCTCGCGGGCCTCGCCTGGGCCGTTGACCACGCAGCCCATCACGGCCACCTGCAGCGGCAGCTCGCGCTCACCGAATGCCTCCATTGCCCGTTTGGCGACGTCGATCACGTCGACCTCGGCGCGCCCACACGATGGGCAGGCGATGAGGTCGACGTTCTTGCGTTCCCGCAAGCCCAACGCTTCGAGGAGCTGGCGACCGGCGCGCGCCTCTTCTACCGGGTCTGCGGTGAGTGAGTAACGAATGGTGTCGCCGATGCCTTCCAGCAGCAGCGTCGCAATGCCGGCTGTGGCCTTCAACAGACCGGCGGGTGGCGGCCCCGCTTCGGTGACCCCGAGGTGCAGCGGGATGTCGGTGACGTCGGCCAATTGGCGGTACGCCTCGACCATGAGGGGCACACTCGAGGCCTTGACCGAGATCTTCATCAGGTCGAAGTCGACCTCACGGAAGTACGCCATCTCTCGCATGGCCGACTCGACCATCGCCTCGGGAGTGGCACCGCCGTACTTCTCATACAGCGCCGGGTCGAGCGAACCGGCGTTCACACCGATTCGGATGGGGATGCCGCGGTCGCGGGCCTCGCTGGCGACGGCCTTGATGTGTTCCGGCTTTCGGATGTTGCCCGGGTTCAAGCGAAGCCCGTGCACCCCTGCCTCCATGGCCGCAAGCGCCATCTTGTACTGGTGATGGATGTCGGCGATGACGGGGATCGGTGACCGGGGAACGATCTGCGCCAGGCCTTCAGCGGCCTCGGCCTCGTTGCAGGTACAGCGAACGATGTCACAGCCTGCGGCGGCCAACGCGTAGATCTGCTGCAACGTGCCCTCGACGTCGGCAGTCTTCGTGATCGTCATCGACTGAATCGTGATCGGAGCGCCACCGCCAACAGGAACATTGCCCACCATGATCTGCCGGGTGACCCTGCGCTCGGTGCTCCAACCGCTCACATCCACAACATCACGTCCATAGGGACGACGCTAACGCGAGGAAGCGACACTCGCCCGCCAGATCGCGCACCGCCACCCGTGGTCGGCGATGCGGTCCGCGCATTGGTCGCCGCCATCACAGAACTCGAGTCGTATTGCATCGCGACTGATCCCGGCGAGGCGACCTGAGACGGATGCACCGGGGTACGGTGGCATCACCGAATTTGACGGACCGGAATTCGAGACCGACTCGACGACAAACGTACACCTCCGGTTACCGCTGTTGGAATGCGATCATGGCTTGTCCAAATCGTGCCACTCGAAGAGATAGGTGCGAATGGCCCTCCCATCTCGACGCCAAGGCGCAGCACCTCTGCCAGTTCCGGCACAGAGAAACTTTGAAGATTCAGTTCCGAGTCAGATCGTTCGATCTGGCCGGAACCCCACCTAAATAGGTGAGGTGATGTCTAGGTAGAGGCCGCTGAGGAACAAAAAGCCGAGCACCGTCACCACTGCCATCGCGAATGGCATGAGTTTCGCGACGTCGGCGTAGTACCTCACGCCGTTTCGCTCGCGCAGTCTCTCGTACGTCGCCACTGCGGCGTGACCACCGTCGAGTGGCAGAAGCGGGAACATGTTGAACACGCCGACGAACACGTTCAGCACGGCCAGCAGGAACAAGATGCCGATCAAGCCTTGCTGTTCGCCGACGTCATCGCTGATGCTGGTGACGCCAACAAGGGTGGTGGGCCGAGTGGCCAAGTCGTCGTTGGTTCCCGCGACATGGGTGAAGATGTTCACCGGGTTGAGCACCTTGATGACGCCCTTGGTCATCTCCCACGAGGTCGGCCCGATGTCGATCACGGCGTTGACCGCGGCTGCAGGCACCGAATGTTCGATCGTTTCGAAGTACGAACCGGTCGACACGCCGAGCAGCGTGGTGCCGACGACCGAGACCTGATCACCGTCGACGACGAGTCGGCCGGGCACGACGTCGGTCGTTTCGCCGCGCTGCACCTCGACGCCGACCACGTCGCCGTCGTCGAGCGTGTTCGCGAGCGAGAGCAGTTCGTCGGTGTCACCGAACGGAATGCCGTCGATCGCGACGATCTCACCCACATCTGCCAGTGATGAACCGAGCGTGGCAGTGAGGTCGACCGGTAGACCGTCGCGGAGCACCGTCACGCTGACCACGTCGTCTGGCGCGTGGCTGCGAATCGCCTCGCCGAGGTCTGCCGGCGCAGCGATCACCGCGCCGTCGATGCTGAGCACGACATCACCCGGCTGAACCCCGGCAGCGAGCGCAGCGCCCGACACGGAGGGCCGCTCGATGGTGCCTCGCGCGACCTCTGCGCCATCGCGCTGAACTTGTTCTCCATCCGCGACGTACACGACGAACAGCAACACGATGGCGATCAGCATGTGCATGATCGAGCCAGCCGAGATCACGAGCAGCCGTTTGGGGAAGCTCTTCACCCGGTAGGTGCGCTGCTCGTCGGCAGGATCGACCTCTTCCATGTTGTTCATGCCGATGATGCGGACGAACGCGCCGAGCGGAAGAGCTCGCACTCCATACTCGGTCTCGCCACGACGGAAACTCCACACGCGTGGGCCGAATCCGATGAAGAACTGGGTGGCTTTCATGCCAGTCCACCGGGCGGTCATGAAGTGACCGAGCTCGTGCATGAAGATGGCAAAGATCAGGCCGACGGCGAACACGAGCCACCAGATGCTGAAGACGCCGAGCACACCGATGAGGGCGACCACCGCGAGCACACCGACGGCACCGCGGACGCCTCCGACGAGCTCGTCGTCTGGCAGTTCGGTCGTGGCACCGCCACCCATGACCTCGCCGACGAATCGACCGTGGCGCTGGCGACCACCCTGATCGTCGAACTCTGGCGGAGGGAAGGTTGGTTCGCTCGATGTGGAGGTCATAGGGAGAGTGCTCTGTTCATCGGTATCGAGTTCCTCGAAGTCAAGGGACGAGGCGACGAATCACTTCGGCTGCACGATTGCGAGCGGAACGATCGGCCTCGATCACGTCATCGACGGTATCTGGTTGCGCCGGATGATGTGCATCGAGCACCGCAGCGCACACGTCGGCGATCTGGCTCCAGCGGAGCCGCCCTTCGAGGAATGCATCGACCGCCACCTCGTTGGCAGCGCTGAGCGTGGCCGGTGTGTCGCCGCCCGCCCTGCCAGCCGCGTACGCCAGCGTGAGGCACCGAAACGTGGCGAGGTCGGGCGGCTCGAAGTCGAGCTGGCGAAGCGTGGCCCAATCGATTCGCCCATACGGGGTGGCGATGCGGTTCGGGTAGCCGAGCGCGTACCCGATCGGCAACCGCATGTTGGGCATGCTGAGTTGCGCAATGGTGGAACCGTCGGTGAACTCGACCATCGAGTGCACCACCGATTGCGGATGGACAACCACCTCGACCTGGTCGTAGCCGAGGCCGAACAACTCGTGAGCTTCGATCACCTCGAGGCCCTTGTTCATCAAGGTGCTCGAGTCGATCGTGATCTTCGGCCCCATCGACCACGTGGGGTGCGCCAGCGCCTGGTCGACGGTGACCTGAGCCAGATCGTCGGCGGTGCGACCCCGGAACGGGCCGCCACTGGCGGTGAGCACCAGCCGATCGACCTCGCCGTGCGATCCCCCGTTGAACCCCACCGACGACCGCAAGCACTGGTGGATGGCACAATGTTCGCTGTCGACCGGAACCAGTTCGGCTCCTGGGGTTGCCCGCAACGGCTGCACCACCGGGCCGGCCGCGATGAGGCTCTCTTTGTTGGCGAGACCCAACCGCTTGCCTGCCGTGAGGGCGGCGATCGTGACGGAGAGGCCCGCGAATCCGACCACGCCGTTGATCACGACGTCGGCCGGTTCCACCAACTCGGCCATGTCGGCGACCACCGTGATAGCTGGCAGATCGGCGAGCGCTGCGGCAACCTGTTGGCGGGCTGCGCCGTCGGCGACGGCGACCAACTGCGGGTGGAACTCACGTGCCTGCTCGACCACCTGTTGCACCGAGCCGCCGACTCCGAGAGCTACCACCTCGTAGCGGTCGAGCCCTTCGGCGCGGATGACGTCGAGCGTTTGCGTGCCGATGGAACCGGTGGAACCGGCAATCGCAACCCGGACCGGCCCGTCGTGGTTCCGCTCGATGCTGTCGTTCAGCTCGCCCACGGTTGCAGCACCAGGGTGAGGTAGTACACGCCCGGAAGTGCAAACAGGAAGCCGTCGAAGCGATCGAGTACGCCGCCGTGGCCCTTGATGATCGAACCGAAGTCTTTGGTGTCGAGGTTGCGCTTGAACATGCTCTCGACCAAATCGCCCATCGGGGCGAGCACCGAGATCACGATGGCCAGCAGCAACAGGTCCTGGTACGAGGTCCACGTCGTGCTCCACTCGCCGATGCCCACCACGACCAGAGCGATGATGGTCATGAGCGAGCCGCCGATGAGACCCTCGACGGTCTTGCTGGGGCTGATCCAAGCTCGGAGCGGGGTGCGCCCGGCGGCAGACCCGACGAACAGTGCCCCCACGTCGTTGGCGACCACGCCGAGCGCCAGCAGGAACAACGTGTCGGTACCCCACGAATCGGTGGCCGGAAGGTCGCTGCCGTTGGCGGTGGACAGGCGCAGGATGAGCATGGCGAACGACCCGAGCACGCCGATCCACACCACGCCGAGCATGGTGATCGACACGTTCGGCATGGGCCCGGCCTCGACGGAACGAGCCCCGATGAAGCTGCCGGCGACCGCCATGAACCCGAACGCAATCGCGAGCGGGATCGCCAGTTCACCCAGCCAGTACGCGGCGAGTGGGATGGCAATGCAACCAACGATGCCGGGGACGACTGCCGGACGGTAGCCCTTCTCGGACACCTTGTCGTAGAACTCGACGCCGGCGAGCCCGAGAATCAGCGTGATCATCGCGGTGACCGCAACCGGCCGCCACATCAGCGCGGCGATGAAAGCGGCTGCCAACACGAGGCCCACCGCAATCGCGGCTGGCATGTCGCGCCCGCTCGACTGGGCTGGCTGGCCAGGACGTGAACGTGCCGCCGACGGCGGCGGACCCGACCGACGACGCGCCCCACCGACCGGCTCACGACGCGGCATGCCCGACGGGTCGGTGCCGATGGTGATTCGGCTCGGCTCGCGAACGGGTGCATCAGACGGCTCTGCCTCGACGCGGCGTTGCTGCCCGCTGACACGCGGATGCTGCTCGGTGACCTGGTGCTCGGGTGCGCTGACCCGACGATGCTGCCCCGAGGCGGCCGGATTGGATCCCGACGGACGCGGGTCGACCGCCGGCTCCACCGGCTCGTCGTCTTTCCACACTGGCGACTCCGACGAGAACGACGACCACACGTCGACGTCGTCGTGTTCCTCGGGATCGGCTTCGGGCGCAGCCGCGTCGAACCTCGGCACCTCACCGGTGGGCGGCTCGGTCCAGTGCGGGAGCGACCCGGTGTCGCTGTCGCCGAAGCTGATGCCCTCTTCGGTGTCGGCAGCCGGACGGCGCGGCGGCACGACCTCTTCGAGATCCTGCGTTGGTTCGGCGTCGTCGAACAACGAACCGAACTCGCTGAAGTCATCTGCGTCGCGGCGTTCCCGCCATCGGTCGTCAGTCATATGTAGTCCCCTCCCCCGGCTCAGACTTCGAGCAGTTCGGCTTCTTTGCGAGTGAGCGCAGCGTCGATTCGATCGACGTGTTCGCCCGTCAGTTTCTCGATCTCTTTCTCGGCCCGTTCGAGCTCGTCAGCGGAGATCTCGCTGGCTTTCTCCATCGCTTCGAGCGCCTTGCGAGAATCGCGGCGCAGGTTGCGAACAGCGACTCGGCCGTCTTCGGCCATGTTCTTGACGACTTTGACGTAATCGCGCCGACGTTCTTCGGTGAGGGGTGGGAAGTTCAACCGGATGACCACGCCGTCGTTGTTCGGGTTGACACCGAGATCGCTGTCGCGAATGGCACGCTCGATCGCGCCCAACGAGTTGCGGTCGTGCGGCTTGATGAGCAACATGCGAGCCTCGGGAACCTGAACGGTAGCCATCTGCTGGATCGGCACGGTCGACCCGTAGTACTCGGCGGTGAGTCGCTCGACCAAGGCGGGCGAGGCACGCCCGGTACGAACACTTGCGAACTGATTCTGGACGTGCTCGACTGCCTTGTCCATCTTGTCCATGGCTTCCAGCAGGGTGTCTTCGATCACGAAGCCCAGCGTAACCATGCTGAGGCTCTCAGACGTGCCACACGAGAACCGACGTCAATCGGTGACGACGGTTCCGACTTCTCCGCCCAACACGATCGACCGCAATGCCCCCTCGACAGACATGTCGAACACAACGATCGGAATCTTGTTGTCGCGACAGAATGCGATGGCGGTGGCGTCCATCACTTTGAGATCCTTGTTCATCACGTCCATGTAGCTGATGGTGGCGAACTTCTTGGCGTCCGGGTCGAAGCGCGGATCGGCGGTGTAGATGCCGTCGACGCCCGAATGCGTGCCTTTCAACAGTGCACCCGCCTCGATCTCGGCGGCGCGCAACGCCGCAGCGGTGTCGGTGGTGAAGAACGGGTTGCCGGTGCCAGCGGCAAAGATGACGACGCGACCTTTTTCGAGGTGTCGCATGGCGCGACGCCTGATGTAGGGCTCGGCGATGCGGGGCATTTCGATGGCGGACATCACGCGGACCTCCTGATTGCGACGCTCGAGTGCATCCTGCAGCGCCAGGGCATTCATCACCGTCCCGAGCATGCCGATGTGATCGCTCTGCGTGGCGTCCATGCCCGACATGGCACCAGTGCGGCCGCGCCAGAAGTTCCCACCGCCCACTACCACGGCAACGTCGACGTCGAGGCTCTCACGGATGTCCATGATCTCCATGGCGGTGTGATCGAGCGTTGCCGCGTCGAGCCCTCGACCAGACGGCCCCGCAAGCGCCTCCCCCGAAGGCTTGAACACGATCCGTTTCCAGCGAGCGGCGGGTCGGTTCAAAGAGGAGTCGGTCACAAGGCACCAGTCTGCCAGGTCGAGCGTCGTAGCGGATAAGGAGCCAGCTCAGCAACGAGCGAGTGTCGCGACACAGCGCGCTGCGCACGAAAGCGAAGAACCCGCACGCCACAAGGACGCAGGGGTTCTTGAAAAGTCATTCTGATTCGGGATCAGATCGGTCGAGTGCAAGGCGCAGGACGCCGACGTTGCCTTTCGGCAACGAGGCCGATCTGCAACGCAGCAATCGAGCGATCTGGCCCGAATCAGCCGATCTCGGTTTGGGCGAATCGGAGGATTTCCGCTCCACCCAGCAACTGCTTGATCGTGATCTTGTCGTCTTTGGCGTAGGGCTGCTCGAGCAGGCAGATGTCTTTGAAGAAGCCGTTCACACGGCCTTCGACGATCTTCGGCAGCGCTGCTTCTGGCTTGCCCTCGTTGCGGCTGAGGGTTTCGAGGGTTGCCCGCTCGGCCTCCACCACTTCTGCCGGCACGTCTTCACGAGCCAGGTACTGCGGGCGAGCGAAGGCGATGTGCACTGCGATGTCGTGGGCCAGTTCGTCGGAGCCACCGGCAACTTCGACCAGCACGCCGTTGACGCCACGGCCACCCTGAATGTGCTCGTAGTGACCGACGACGTTGCCGTCTGCAGCAGCCATGTGCACCACGGTTCCGAGCTCGATCTTCTCTTTGAGCGTGATCTTCAGTTCGTCGAGTTCCGTTGCACGGTCGGCGACACCGTCAGCGCCTTTGGCGATGACGAGGTCGACGAGTGCGTCGGCTTCGGCCTTGAACTGCTCGGATCCGGCGACGAAGTCGGTCTCGCTCTTCAGCAACACCATGGCACCGACGTTGCCTGCCACTTTGAGTGCGACGACACCTTGGTTGTTGTCGCGATCGTCGCGCTTGGCGCTGGCGGCCAAGCCCTTCTCACGCAGCAACTGCTTGGCAGCTTCGATGTCGCCACCAGTCTCTTCCAGTGCCTTCTTGCAATCCATCATTCCGGCGCCGGTGCTGTCGCGTAGCGCCTTCACATCTGCCGCGGTAAATGACATGTTTTCGTTCCTCTGTAGTTCTTGGGCGTGTGTTCGTGCGAGCGGGGTTCAGGACTCGTCAGCGACGACTTCTTCAGCGACCACCGGCTCGGCGACAGCTTCGTCAGCGACCGGCTCGGCGGCAGCTTGCTCGGCGGCAGCTTCTTCGGCGACCACCGGCTCGGCAGCGGCTTCTTCGACAACAGCCTCGTCTGCGACCACCGGCTCGGCGACCGTTTCCTCGGCGACAGTTTCCTCGGCGACAGCGTCGTCGGCTACTTCGGCCTTGGTCTTGCTGGCGGTGAGGCGAGCTTCACGATCGGCCTGAGCCTTGGCGGCGGCGTTGCGGGCCTCGGCCTGGGCCTGGGCGAACGCAGCTTCTTCTTCGGCGGAGCGCTCGGGCTTGGGCTCGGGGGCACCTTCGGCAGCGGCCGCACGAGGGCGACGCGAAGCGATGTAACGACCCTCTTCGACAGCTTCGGCGATGACGCGGGCGAGCAGCATGTTGGCGCGGATGGCGTCGTCGTTACCCGGGATGGGGAACTGGATGACGTCGGGATCGACGTTGGTGTCGACGATGGCGACGACGGGGATGCCGAGCTTGTTCGCCTCGGTGACCGCGATGTGCTCTTTCTTGGTGTCGATCACGAAGATCGCCTTGGGAGCCTTCTTCATGTGACGGAGACCACCGAGGTTGCGCTGCAACTTGACGAGGTCTCGGTCGAGCAGGAGGGCTTCTTTCTTGATCATCGCGTCGAACTCGCCGGACGCCTTCATGCGTTCGTACTCGAGCATCTTGTTGATGCTCTTCGAGATCGTTTCGAAGTTGGTGAGCATGCCGCCGAGCCAACGCTCGTTGACGTACGGCATGCCGACTTTCTCGGCGTAGCTCTGCACGGGGTCTTGGGCCTGCTTCTTGGTACCGACGAAGAGGATGTCGCCGCCGTTGGCGACGAGATCACGCACGAAGACGTAGGCCGTCTCGACGCGCGTGAGCGTCTGCTCGAGATCGATGATGTAGATACCGTTGCGCTCGCCGAAGATGAATCGCTTCATCTTGGGGTTCCAACGACGGGTCTGGTGCCCGAAGTGAACGCCGGCTTCCAACATTTGACGCATGCTGATGACAGCCATGACTTGCTCCTTGTAGCGGTTGTCCGGACGTTCTGGCACCCCGACGACTATCGGAGTGACCGCAGATGGAACGACCGGCTGTGAGTAGCGGAAGGTTCACCGAGCGGAGAACCAGTTGGAAATGCTACCGGCGCAGCAACCAATCGCGTGCTGGAACCGAGTTGTGGCTACGGCGTGAGGCCGCCGCACCGCACCACCGGTGGCGGGCTGGGACGCGCCGCTGAGCCATCGGTGGGCACCAGACGTACCGGGTACTTCCACTCACCCAGGTACGGCGTGGGGTCGAGGTACTCCTCACCCTCTCGAAGCCCGAAATGGAAGTCATCGTCAGCCCGACCAATCGCCATTCCCGCCACCGCGACGTCGCCTCGACCGAGCGCGGCCGAGCGAAGACGGCCGTACGTGATCCGCCAGCCGTTGGCGATCTCGACCACCACGTACCAGACACCGGCGATCACGCCGGCATAGGTGACCCGCCCTGCTGCCACGGAGGTGACGACATCGCCGGGATCGGTGGCGAACTCGATGCCGCGGTTGCCGGGGCACCACGGGCACGATGGCGCTCGATACGGGTCGGACACCGGGGCGGCCACCGGAGGGGGCCAGCATGGAGCCGCCAGCACCGAAGCGGTGAACAGCATGGACATGATCACGATGATCACGGTGATCATCGTGAACACGGTCGTCGACACGGCGACGACCGAACGGTGTTCAGCCGACATGCGGCCTCCCTGAGTTTCTTTCGCGAGTTCAGGGCGGCGGGGCCGCGATCAGGACTGCATCAACCGACGCCGGCTGCTGACATGCGGCTGCGGAGGTGCAACACCGACTTCGTGTGGATCTGGCTGACCCTCGATTCGGTAACACCAAGGACCTGACCGATTTCCGACAGGGTCAAGCCTTCGTCGTAGTACAGCGACAGAACGAGTTTCTCGCGATCTGGCAACCTCTTGATCTCCGACTTCATGACCTCGCGGAGCTCTTGTTCTTCCACCACCACCGAGGGCGACGAGAATCCGGCCGAGTCGACCGATTGCGGCTCGTGCCCTGCCTCGATGGCACGATCGAGCGGACCGACCGTGGTGGCCGCGATTGCCGCCAACCACCGTGCGAGTTCCTCGGTGCCGATGCGAAGATGTGCGGCCAACTCTTCGTCGCTCGGTGCGCGGCCGTGCTCGTGTTCGAGCGCTGCGAAGGCTCGTTCCACCTCTCGCGCTCGACTCCGAACCGATCGCGGCACCCAGTCGAGTTGCCGCAACCCGTCGTAGATGGCACCACGAATTCGAGGTGCCGCGAACGTCTCGAACTTGACACCGCGATCCAGATCGAAGCGATCGATGGCATCGATCAGGCCGAATACGCCATAGCTCACCAAATCACCGGGGTCGACGCTGTTGGGCAACCCGGCACCGACACGGCCGGCGACGAACTTCACGAGAGGCGAGTAGTGCACGATGAGGTGGTCGCGCGATGCCGAGTTCTGTCGAACCAGCCAACGATTCCAGTGCATCCCCAGGTCTGGATCTTCAGGAACAATGCTCATGCGCGCGGGTGACTCTTCTGGTAGGCGTTCCGAAGACGTTCTCGACTCACGTGAGTGTACCGCTGCGTGGTGGCCACGTCGGAGTGCCCCAACAACTCCTGCACCGAACGCAGGTCGGCACCGTTGTCGAGAAGGTGTGTGGCGAACGTGTGGCGGAGCGCGTGCGGGTGCGTCGGCGTGGGCGAGCGTCGATCGATCACGCGGCGAACATCGCGCGGCGACAGTTGCTTGCCCCGTTCGTTCACGAACACCACCGGGCCGACTTCGGGCGGTGCGCACTCGTGACGAATGGCGAGCCACGCTGTGAGCGCGTCGACCGCCGGGTCGCTGAGCGGCACACGCCGCTCTTTCATGCCCTTGCCCCAGACCACCAGGTATCGCTGTGCCAGATGCACCTGGTCGAGCGTGAGATCGCAGAGCTCCGACACGCGAATGCCACTTCCGTACAGCGTTTCGAGCACGGCGTCGTCGCGTCGCCTGCGCCACGCCGGTTCGGATGCCGGAGAGGGACCATCGAGCAAGGTGTCGATGTCGCGCCGATCGAGCACCCTGGGCAGACGACCCGAGTTGGACGTGACGTGCAAGCCGAGCGTGGGGTCGACGGTGACCAGTTGGCGCGCGATCGCCCAGCCGAAGTAGCGCCGCAGCGCCGCAGCCTTGCGGGCGATGCTTCGGCGTGCGTAATCGCGCGTGGACAACGATGCGATGTACCGCCGCACCAATCGCCGGTTGACCTGCGCGGGAGATTCCACGTTCGAGCGCGCCAACCACTCGGCGAACAGTCGGATGTCGGTGTGGTAGGCCGCGAGCGTTCGTTCGGAGAGGGCCGTATGGGCGGTGACGAACTCCGCAAGTTGCCACTGGTCGTGGTCGGCCATGCAGTCGAGGGTATTCGCTCACGAGCGGCTCAACCGGGATGAGGTCGGTTCGAACCAGCCAGCCGCTTCGATCAGCCACCCCGATTGCTCGAGTCGAGCGGCCGCCAGCGCAGCCTCGGCAACCGAGCAACCGACGTCGCCCACGATCATGTCGAGGGTGCTGGGCTGCTGCTCGCACGTTGCAAGCACCGCAGCCTGAACTCCCTGTGGCACGGGCCGAGCATCGTGGACGGCATGCTGGCGTGAATGGTCGAGCCCGAGGTGGGTGAGCACGTCGTCAGCCGATCGAACGACTGCGGCACCCTCGAACAACAACTGATTCGTACCGGCGGAGGATCGGTTGTGCGGCGATCCTGGGACGACCATGACCTCGATGCCCATGTCGAGCGCGAGGTTTGCAGTGATGAGACTGCCGCCACGTTCACGGCTTTCGACCACCACCAGCACCTCGCTGAGGGCGGCGATGATGCGATTACGCAGCGGAAAGTGCCACGGCTCGGGCGTGACACCGGGCGGGTGCTCGGACATGAGCAGCCCGTGCCGGCCCACCCACTCCCACAGGTCGCGGTGCCGCAGCGGGTAGGGAACGTCGAGCCCGCTGCCCACCACCGCGGCGGCCCGCCCGCTTGCACTGTCGGAGCCATCGGCACTGTCCGCGCCGTTCGCCAACGATGCCTTCACCCCTTCGTGGGCAGCACCGTCGATGCCCCGAGCGAGCCCCGAGACCACGGTGACGCCGGCATCGGCGAGGTCGTGACCGAGTTCGCGAGCGGTAGCTCGTCCCGCCGACGTGGCGTTGCGCGTGCCGACGATGCCGACTCGACGAGCCGACAGCACCGACAGGTCGCCGCGAACGAACAGCGCGGCGGGTGCGGCGGCGTCGTTCGCGAACACGACAGGCCAAGCGTCGTCGCGGGCGTCGACCACATCGGTCGCTGACTCGCGGCACCGTTGCACGGCCGCCTCGACGGATGCACCGGCAGCCTGCTGACGGAGCAGCGAAACGCCGTCGTCACTGATGTGACGCGTGACCATCGGCAACAACGGCCTGTTGTTCCGAAGCCGTTCGAGCGCATCGCCCGGCGAGTGGTGCCGGAGGACGTGACGCAGACGCGTCGGGCTCATCGCCGGAAGACACGCCAGCGCAATCAAGGCAGGATCGTTCACGCCGCCAGGCCCATCGCCATCGCACCCACCGACGAGCGCATCGCCAGCGCGGTGGCAACCGCGCCCTCGTCGACCGTTTCGGAGGTGTCGTCGGGGTAGGCAAGATCGCCGACCGTGCGGGCGACTCGCCGCACGCGGTGATAGCCGCGGGCCGACAGATGATCGCGTTCAGCCGCAGCCCGCAACAGCCGCTCGGCGTCGGCGGTGAGCCGCGCGAACCGACCCAACTCGGCGTCGTTGAGCCCGGCGTTGAGCATTCCCTGCCGAGCGAACGCCACGTCACGCGCCCGGTGTACCCGCAGTGCAACCGCCGCGGTCGATTCACCTTCGGGGCCGTCGAGCAAGTCGTGGATGTCTGGCCGGTTCACCGCCACGCGGAGATCGAACCGATCGAGCAGCGGACCAGACAGGCGACCGAGGTAGCGCTGTCGGGTGCGTTCGTCGCACACGCAGTCGCCTGGGCCGCCACCACCGCACGGACACGGATTCGTCGCGCCGATCAGCTGGAACCGGGCGGGCAGCGGCACGCGGAGTTGCTCGACGCGCCCCACCATGATCCTGCCCTCCTCGACCGCTTCACGGAGCGCGTCGAGTGTCTTCGCAGCGAACTGCCCCATTTCGTCCATGAACAACACACCGCCATGAGCGAGTGACGCCTCGCCGGGGCGAACGATGTGGCCGCCACCGCCCACCAACGCAGCCATCGATGTGGTGTGATGGGGTGACCGAAAGGGCGGGCGAATCACCAGCCCGCTCGTGGGCATCTGTAATCCGGCCGCAGAGTGGACCATGGTGGTCTGCAGCGCTTCATCGGGAGGCAGGTCTGGCAACAGCCCCACCAAGCGGCGCGCCAACATGGTCTTGCCGGAACCCGGCGGC
>DATKCX010000296.1:0-13624 GCA_035512975.1 Ilumatobacter sp. | reverse complement strand
CCGGCCCAGTGGTCGTCGACTTCGGATCACCCGGGGCGACGTCACACACCGGCTGCCTCGACGTCCTGACGACGCTCGCGCAGGAGATCATGGACGACCCGGCCGGTTTCTACGTGAACGTCCACAACGCAGCGTTCCCCGCTGGCGCACTCCGGGGCCAGTTGGCCGAAGGTCCCGACGCTGCGGGGTCGGCGCACTTCCTGCCGACGCCGCTACGAGCGTACGACTCGCGCATCGCTCCGGCGACGAAGTTGACGAGCGGTGGGACACGCACGATCAGCCTGGCAACGGGCGTCGACGGAGCTGACATGGTCGGCATCGCCGTGCCGCCGGGTGCCACCGCCGCGATCGTCACGCTCACCGCAACGGAAACCGACGGGCCGGGCTTCCTGTCGATCTTCAGCGCCGACAGCGCCGCACCGCTGACGAGCAATCTGAACTACACCGTGGCCGGATTGAGCATCGCGGTCAGCACTCAGGTTGCGGTCGACGCCGGCGGGCAGATCAAGGTGCTGGCCGGTGCCGCTGGCACCCACTTCATCGTCGACGTGGTCGGCTACTACTACTGATCACCGCTGATTGGTGACCCGGATGCCCCGGTCGGACGTGACGTCCGGCCGGGGCAAACAATCGTCAGGCAGGGCACGTGACGGTTGCGGTACCGTCGAACTCTTCGGCATCCGGCGTCGCCGCATTCGAGGACCTCGGGGTGCAGATGAATCGGCACTCGACGCTGGTCAGCTATCTCGAGAAGCTCGTGTGGATGCTCACCGGGAACCTCGGCGTCCCCGGTGGGCAGTACGCAATGTCGGGAATCGGGAGCTTTCTGCGGGTGAGTCGCAATGAACTCGACCCCGCCAATGCGCCGGTCTCGCCGGTTGTCGGGGCGAAGATCATCAGCGGCCTCATCCCGTGCAACGTGATCCCCGACGAGATCCTCACCGATCACCCCAAGCGCTATCGGGCCATGATCGTGGAGTCGGGCAACCCGGCACACTCCATCGCTGACAGCCAACGCATGCGCGAGGCCATGCGCGCGCTCGACGTGAGCGTCTGCATCGACGTGTTCATGACCGAGACCGCCCGGCTGTCCGACTACGTGCTCCCGGCAACGACGCAGTACGAGAAGTTCGAGTCGACGTTCTTCAACTTCGAGTTCCCGAAGAACGCCTTCCACCTGCGCCGGCCCGTCCTCGAGCCGCCCGAAGGCCCCCTCTCCGAGCCAGAGATCCACTCACGGATCGTGGAGGCACTCGGCTTCCTCGACAACCACGAGGCCCTCGATGCGTTGAGCGAGGCCGCGGAGCGAGGCTGGGAGGAGTTCACCGCTGCCTTCTCCGAAGCGACCGCCAGCGACCCGAAGCTCGCCACGGTGGCGACCGCAACTCTACGCCGAGCTGACTCGGATGGAGGACAAGGGTCTCGTGTCGGGTGAGACCGTGGTCCAGACGACCCGGCCGAACAAGCGAGTGTTCTCCCTCACCGAGGCTGGGCTCGAGGAGCTTCGCCAATTCATCGGCGAGCCGTCCGATCGGATGGCGTTGAAGGACGACCTATTGGTCAAGATCACGGCAGTGGACACCGCCGACCACGACGCGGCGCTCGCCGACATCGAACGGCGCCGCGAGTCGGCAGTCGATCAACTGGCCCGGTACGAGGACGACGTCGAGCGCATGCTGCGCGGCCGAGACGAGGAGACCTTCGTGCGTACCGCCCGCCGGATCGGCCCTTACCTCACGCTGTTGCGCGGTATTGCCCTGGAGCAGGAGAACATCAGCTGGTGCGACACAGCGATGCGTCTCGTTGCCGCGCGTCGCGGCCGCAGCACGGCGAAGCGGGGCCGAACAGCCTGACGTGTCCGCGTACTCCAGAGCGTCTGCGGTCGTGCGTGATGGCTACGGGATGAGGGAGTTCGAGAACGATTGGTTACGCGCCGCTGGACGTCCCCGACACACGTGTCGAACGAGGCCGAGCACGAGGTTCCCTACACCCGGCCGCTGGCGACCACCCGTGAGCTCATCGACATCTGCCGCCTGGTCTGGCGCCGCGAAACGGTCGTGTACGACGGACAGCGGTACACCCTCCCGCTCCCCGCCGATCAAGGCACCGGGCTCGGCAAGGGCTCTGAAGCTGCTCAATCACCCTGTGCGGCCCAGCTGTCACGCAGTCGATCGGACGGCAAGTAGTCGGCGTTCGTTCGGGTCGGTCCACACGCCGGGTCCGGCGAGTACTGCTCGCACGTCGCAGGAAGTGAGCGGGCGGGCGATCAGGAAACCTTGGACCTGCTGACAGCCGATCTCGCGCAGGTACTCCAGTTCCGCCGCGGTCTCAACACCTTCGGCCACGACGTTCAGTCCGAGACCTCTGGCCATAGCGACCTGGGCGCCGACGAGCGTCGTGTCGCCTGTGTTGATGTCGCTCACGAACCTTCGATCGATCTTGAGTTCGTCGAACTCGACGTCGCGAAGTCTGCCCAACGATGAGTGGCCAGTTCCGAAGTCGTCGATGGCCAGCCACGTTCCGAGATCTTTCAACGCCCTGATCGTGTCGTGCGCTTCTGGCCGGTCGGTGGAGATCAGTCCCTCGGTGATCTCGATGGTGATCGCGGCAGGGTCGAGCCGGTTGGCCCGTATTGCTTCTCGGACGGTGTTCACGATGTCCGCTTCCAGCTGTCGGGCCGAGAGGTTGATCGCCACTCCGAGCGGTTCGAGCCCGTTGTGGGCGTCGACCCAATGCCGCAGCTCCCGACACGCCTCCTGGACCACCCACGCGCCGATCGGCACGATCAGACCCGACTCCTCGGCGATGTCGAGGAACTGGTCCGGAGCGAGGAGCCCCCTGGATGGATGCTGCCACCGCAGCACCGCCTCAGCGCCAGCGAAACGATTGCCCTCCAGCCTCAGGACCGGCTGATAGAGGAGACGGAACTCTTGGTGCTCGATCGCATCGCGCAGCTGGCTGGCGATGTCCAGGCGGCGCACCGAGATCGTATGCATCTCCGCCACGTAGTGCTCGACGCGACCTTTGCCGTTGTTCTTGGCCGCGTACATCGCAAGGTCGGCATTGCGAATCACGTCCTCGGCTCGGTCGCCTGCCTCGCCGACTGCGATGCCGATGCTCGCCGCGAGGTGCACCGAGACGGCGTCACAGGACGGTAGAGCGAACGGCTCTCGGATGGATTCCAGCACACGCTTGGCCACGCAGCGCGCCGACTCGTTCAGTTCGGACAAGGTGCTTCCGGGAGCGTGCAGCAGAATCGTGAATTCATCGCCACCGAAGCGCGCAACGGTGTCCCCCTCGCGAGGCACCTCGCGCAAACGATCAGCCACGACCCTGAGGACTTCGTCACCGACCGTGTGGCCGTAACTGTCGTTCACGTTCTTGAATCCGTCCAGATCCAGCATCAACACCGCGATTGTGTGCTGCTCGCCGCGCGCTGGGTCGAGCTCTCGCTGCAGCTGATCCAGGACGAATGAGCGATTGGCGAGCCCCGTCAGTTCATCGTGACACGCTCGATGCGCCAGCTGGTCAGTGAGCGCTTGTGCCTCAGCCAGAGCGGTCGCCTGGTTCTGTAGAAGGAGCACGTAGTCCACTACAGCGTCGGAGGTAGCGAAGTCCGAAAGCGTCAGGCCGAGGGCACCGAAGGCTGATGTGCTCGTCACCCACGGCGAACCGACGAAGAACAAGACGTCCAACTGATCGTCGTGGAGGATCTGGCCTCGCAGGGCCAAGTCCGAGCGTGTCCGCGACCGCAGAACGAACAGCGATCGCGGCGAACGGGCCAGCGCATCGAACGTGAGAGGAACCTTGGGCGTGTCGATCTCGAACAGATCCGACATCGGTCCACCGATCAGCGTTTCGGAGAGCAGCCGCTGCAGGGACGGCCCGTGTTGTACGACGATCAGGTCTCGGTCCACAGCGAAGTGGAACGGGAACGCAGCCTGTAGTAGCACAGGGTTCAGACCGAGGCTGCCTGTCATACCGAACCCCTCATACGCTCAGGACGCCCGATCGCGTCGGCGTTGGCTCGAGCACGAACTCGTCGTGATCGTGACCTGGGTGCCGCTCGACGGTGTGGCGCACCGCCATCTCGAGCCCGTACATCTCGGCCAGGCCTTCCAACAGCCCGACCACCATCGGCGCGAGCCCGTCACGACCTGACCGGTACTCGATGCGGATTCGACCGTCCTCCAACGGTTCACAGACGAACGCCGGCGGACGAAGCTCAGGCATGCTCAAGCTCAGCCGTGTATGCATCATGTCGAGGTTCGCCAAGAACTCCGGGAGCGTCCGGCCCATCGTGTCGAAGATCGCGCCATACCCGCGTCGCGCGGTGTACAGGATCCAATGTTTCCCGAATGCGCGCAATATCTCCTCAGTCGGCATGTCGAGGACGCGGCTGGCGGCACCTACCAACTCCAAGGTCACCGCATCCGGATAGGAATTCATACTGACGAACACTTCCGTCTCGACACCGGCCGCTGAACGGACGGCGCGCCACAGCGCGTCACCACCGACGCTGGAAACGAAATCCTGTAAGCCTTGATTCACCAACCCGTACACGTACACCTCAGTCCATCGACACAGTTTGATCGGCACCGATAGCGCCCTACTTGACGAACCAGACAACTCATTCGCGGGTTCGTTCCAGCAGTTTGGCTTGGAGGTTGGGGGTTGGCAGGTGTAGGAGTACCGACGTGTCTGTTGAGAACACGCCAATGAGTGTGTCCGCCGGGGCGTCGCTCGTCGCGCGCGATCGCTCGGTCGTTTGGCATCCCTACGCGTCGATGCCGTCGTCGATGCCGGCGTTGCCCGTGGCCTCGGCTTTGGGTGCACGGCTCCGTTTGACCGACGGCACTGAGTTGCTCGATGGCATGTCGTCGTGGTGGGCGGCGATTCACGGGTACCGCCACCCGGTGCTCGACGCGGCGATTCAGGATCAGCTGGCGCAGATGTCGCACGTGATGTTTGGCGGCCTGACCCACGGCCCGGCCGTCGATCTTGCCGAACTCTTGGTCGACATCTCGCCTGCCGGCCTTGCCCATGTGTTTTTCGCTGATTCTGGTTCGGTTGCCGTTGAAGTGGCGATCAAGATGGCGATCCAGTATTGGGTTGGTCGCGGGTCGCCGGACCGGCATCGGTTGCTCACGGTTCGATCGGGTTATCACGGTGACACGCTTGGGGCGATGTCGGTGTGCGATCCGGTGAACGGTATGCACCACATGTTCGCCTCGGTGCTCCCGCAGCAACTGTTCGCGCCCGCGCCCACGCCGGTGTTCGGTGCGTCGTTCCACCACGCTGATATTGCCGAGTTCGAGGCACTGATGGTCGAACATCGCGACGAGATCGCAGCCGTGATTCTGGAGCCGATCGTCCAAGGGGCGGGAGGAATGCGCTTCTATTCGCCCGACTATCTCCGGGCCGTGCGCGCTCTGTGCGATGAGCACGACGTGTTGTTGATCGCGGATGAGATTGCGACGGGCTTCGGTCGGTCTGGCCGGCTGTTCGGGTGCAACCATGCCGATATCTCGCCTGACATCATGTGCGTCGGCAAGGCGCTCACAGGCGGCTATCTCTCGATGGCGGCGACGTTGTGCACCTCGCAGGTCGCGGCTGCGGTCGGCGCTGCCGAGGCGGGGGCGCTCATGCATGGGCCCACGTTCATGGGGAATCCTTTGGCAGCGGCTGTGTCGCTCGCATCGGTTCGGCTGCTGTTGTCACAGCCGTGGGCCGACACCGTGAGCCGTATCGAGACCGCGCTCGTGAAGGGATTGGCACCAGCGAGGGCCGCGAATCAGGTGGCCGACGTGCGTGTGCTCGGAGCGATCGGCGTGGTGGAAACCTGTGAGCCGCTCCCGATGGACGCCATGCAAGACGTGAGCCGTGAGCACGGTGTGTGGCTGAGACCGTTCGGTCGGCTGGTGTACACGATGCCGCCGTACGTGTCTACCGACGCCGATGTTCAGCAGATCTGTGACGCGATCGTCGACACGGTCACTCGCGTCGCTCCGGTCAGCTGAGTGGTGTCCCGGTCGATGTCTGCCAAGTTGGTGTCGAGACGGTCGAGCAGCTGCTGATCGTGATGCTTGCCGGGGTTGGGCGTCGTCAACAGTTGGTCGCCGAGGAACAAGCTGCTCGCTCCGGCGTGCAAGCACAGCGCCTGAAGTTCGTCGGTCATCTGCGAACGTCCGGCTGACAACCGAATCACCGACTCGGGCATCATGAGGCGGGCGGCCGCGATGGTGCGTACCAGTTCGAGCGGGTCGAGTTCGGCGGTGCCGTGCAGCGGGGTTCCCGGCACCTGCACCAACAAGTTGATCGGCACGCTCTCTGGGTGTGGGTCGAGGGCGGCCAACTGCACCAGAAGTCCGGCGCGATCGCGTCGTGACTCGCCCATGCCGACGATGCCGCCACAGCACAACTTGACCCCCGCGTCACGCACCCTCGCGAGAGTGTTGAGACGGTCGTCGTAGGTGCGGGTGGTGATGACTTCGCCGTAGAACTCGGGCGACGTGTCGAGATTGTGGTTGTAGAAATCGAGCCCCGACGCAGCGAGCTGGTCGGCCTGCGACGACGTGAGCATGCCGAGTGTCACGCAGGTCTCCATGCCCAACGCTCGCACCGCGGCCACGGACTCCGACACCTGTGCCACCTGTCGGTCGTTGGGTTCGCGCCACGCCGCGCCCATGCAGAAACGAGTCGCTCCGCTGGCTTGGGCGTTTCGGGCGGCGGCCACGATCTCGTCGGTGGGCATGAGTCGTTCCGGGCTGACACCAGTGTCGTAGCGCGCCGATTGCGGGCAGTAGGCGCAGTCTTCCGGGCAGGCACCGGTCTTGATCGACAGCAGGATCGCCGCTTCGATCACCTGGGGGTCGAATCGCTCGGCGTGCACCGAGTGTGCTTCGGCGAGCAACGCGTGAAATGGGCGAGCGATGAGAGCTTCGGCATCCTCGACGGTCCAGTCATGGCGGACTTGCATGGTGTCAGTTTGGTCGTTGCCAGAGCAGTAGACCCAAACACGAGAAAATGGGACGACCGCAACCCGCTGTGACAACTTGGTGGAATGCTTGAAACCCTCACCGGCTGGAACTCATGGGCGGCGGCCGAACTCGACGCGATTCGAGCTGCGGGCCGGTGGCGAGCGACCCGCAGCTTCGACTCGCTCGGGCCCGCAGGCCTGCTGGAAGGCCGCCACGTGGTGTCGTTCGCGTCAAACGACTACCTCGGATTGTCGTCACACCCAGGCGTCATCTCCGCTGCGCACGAGGCGCTCGATCGGTGGGGTGCTGGGTCCACCGCATCGCGACTCATCGTCGGTTCGCGACCATGCCACGACGAACTCGAAGCCGAGATCGCACGGTGGAAGGGCACCGATGGTGCCGTGCTGTTTCCCACTGGGTTCGCCGCGAACCTTGGATTGCTCGGGGTGGTCGGCGGCCGCGATGTCACCGTGTTCAGCGACGAACTCAACCACGCCTCGATCATCGACGGGTGCCGACTCAGCCGCTCGTCCGTGACGACCTACCGTCACGCCGATCTCGATCACCTCGCCGAACTGCTCCACGCCGCCGCCGGACGCAAGGTGGTCGTCACCGACTCGGTGTTCTCGATGGATGGTGACATCGTCGACATCGACCACCTCGCCCAGCTGTGCGCGGACACCGGAGCGCTCCTGATCGTCGATGAGGCCCACTCGGTGCTCGGGCCACACGTTCCCACCCACATCGACGGGCTCGACGTGCTGCGCGTGGGCACGCTGTCGAAGTCACTCGGGTCGCTCGGCGGGTGGGTGGCCGGCTCGAGTGCGTTCATGAACCTGCTGGTGAACCGGGCACGGTCGTACATCTTCACCACCGCGCTGTCGCCAGCCGACACCGCAGCAGGTTTGGCCGCACTTCGAATCCTCAACAGCCACGAAGGCGAAGCACTGATGACCCGGCTGCGCAACTCGATCGAACGGCTCGAGCCGGGGCATCCTTCCCCGATCATTCCGATCCTTCTCGGCGACGAGCAACGAGCCGTCGACGCCGCAGCGCAACTTTTAGGTCGCGGGATCTTCATTCCCGCGATCCGCCCGCCCACAGTGCCGGTGGGTACCTGCCGGTTGCGCATTGCCCTGTCGGCTGCCCACACCGACGCGATGCTGGCCGACTTGGAAGCGAATCTGAGCGAACTCGGACTGCGATGAGCACCGCGCCGCAAACGGTCGTAGCCGTCGTGGGTACTGCCACCGAGATCGGAAAGACCTGGCTCAGCGTTCAACTCGTCGCAGAGCTCCGGGCACGCGGGCACGCAGTCGCTGTTCGCAAGCCGGTCCAGTCATACGAACACCCCACCAACAACGACACCGACGCCGAGCTGTTGGCTGCGGCGTCTGGCGAACCGGTGCACACGGTGTGCCCAGCACATCGCTGGTATCCCGAGCCAATGGCCCCACCGATGGCCTCCGCAGCGCTCGGACGCGACCCCATCGCAGCTGCCGATCTCATCGATGAACTCGCGTGGCCGGCTGATGCAACGATCGGCATCGTCGAGACTGTTGGCGGGGTTCGGTCACCCATGGCGCACGACATCGATTCCGCCGGCTTCGCCCATGCGATCGGGGCGACGCATGTGTTGTTGGTCGCCGACGCCGGTCTCGGCACCATCAACTCAGTGCGCCTCGCCAAACCAACACTCGACTCGATTCCAACACTGGTGTACCTCAACCGATTTGCACCCAACGACCTGCACCGCCGCAATCTCGACTGGCTGACTCATAACGACAGGTTTCCAACAGCGGTGGACATCACATCCGTTGTGGATTGGATCGAAGACACCACCCTGAGTTGACAACGATCAACACCGTCGATCCGATGAGGTCTCAGCCGCGGCCGTGACGGACGAGCTTGCCTGGGGTGGCTCCTATGCAGACGCCATCTTCGAACGTGACTTCACCGTTGACGATCGTGTAAGCAACCCAGCTGTGGTCCCCGCCGAGGGCCGCCAGCAACGCCGTCAGCTCGTCCTTGGTGCGTTGTGCGACAACGGCGTGCTGCCACTCGGGATCACGTGCGCCGTCCAGCTTGGCGGCCAACGTGGCCAATACTTCACCGCGCAGCCGGGAATCACCAATCCGCCGGTGATCGTTACGCCAGATTGACGCGAGTGACGGCGGAGGGTGTTGAATGGGCGGCCAGGGCATTATGCGAGCAGGCCCGGAAAGGCTCCCAATGAACGCAGGTCGACGGCTGCCGTCAACTCCAGAACCGATGCATCACTGGAGTGGTGGCGTCGGGCTCGACATCGCTGGTGATGCATGGGGTGATCCCAACGGTCCACTGGTGCTCTTGCAGCACGGCGGTGGTCAGACCCGTCATGCTTGGAAGGGCACCGGCGAGACTCTTGGCGCGGCCGGCTACTACGCCGTCGCTTTCGACGCTCGTGGTCACGGCGATTCCCAATGGGCCCCCGACGGCGACTACAGCCAGGACGCAATGGTCGAAGATCTCACGAAGGTCGTCGAAGCGCTCGGTGGTCGCCGACCGGTCCTCGTCGGAGCCTCGATGGGTGGCGGCACCAGCCTGGTCGCTTCCGGCGAGGACTGGGTCGACGCGACCGCGTTGGTCCTGGTCGACATCGCGCCGCGTATCGAGCTCGGCGGCGTCCAGGCGATCTCTGCGTTCATGAACCAGCGCCCCGAGGGCTTCGATTCCCTGGACCAGGTCGCTGAAGCCATCGCCAGCTACCAGCCCCACCGGCCACGACCTCGCAACCTCGACGGCCTGGCCAAGAACGTCCGTCTCGGCGACGACGGCCGTTACCACTGGCACTGGGATCCTCACTTCCGTACCGGGCCGCGCGATCTTGACCAACGTCAGAAACGCCTCGAAAGGTGCGCCCGCGCGTTGAAGTTGCCGACGCTGCTCGTGCGGGGTGGCCTGTCGGACATCCTCAGCGAGGAAGGTGCGCAGGACTTCATGAAGATGTGCCCGCACGCCGAGTACGTGAACGTAGCGGGCGCTGCTCATATGGTGGCTGGCGATCGCAACGACATCTTCGCCGACTCGGTCATCGAGTTCCTCAGTCGCTCGGTGCCGGTCGACGGAGCACCAGTCCAACCCCCGAGTGAACCTCGAGCTCACCAACCTGCCCCCGCCGAAAGAATCATCGACGTCCCCTAGCCCTTCCTGTCCGGGAGTCGGGTGACGGGTGGCTCTGGCGGTCCCGAATTCAACAACGACGACCCACGAGTTGGCGATCGAGGTTCACGGTCTCGTTGGACGGTGCGCATTCGAGGATGTTGAGCTGGTGGGTGAGCTCGTTGAAGGTGGCGTGGATGACAGCGGTGTTGCCGCCGCGGCGTGACGAGGTCGGGTTCTGGCTCAGCGCCAAGGTCGACCATCCTTGGCGTGCAGACCTGCCGGCAATGGCAGTGCAAGCCGGACAAATGTTGTTTTCAGGTTCGGTCGAGTCGACTACGATCGACGCTCGTGGATCTCACGGGGAAGTGTGGATTCGACGCCTTGACGCACGCTGTCTCGCGGGCGCGCACGCGTCGCGAGGCGCTGACGCTGCTCGGTAAGGGGTTGCTCGGCGTCGCCGTCGGTTCGACCACCACGCTCGCGGTCGCGTCGTTCGCGATGGCGGAGGATTGCATCGTCGAATACCCGCCGGCCGATCTCGACAACTGCCCGAACAAGCGGCATCACCCGGGCGCGTCTCCGTCGGTCAACGGGTGTGGCCCGGCCAACAGCGTCGACTTGGTGCCCGACAACTTCGGCCCGGTCAACTTCGCCCCGGGATGCGATGCGCACGACCGCTGCTACGGCACGTGTAATTCCGACAAGGCGGTCTGTGACGCCGACATGGCCGATGCGATGCGGCTGGCGTGCACCAACCAGTGGGGCGACAGTATCGCCACCTGGCCGTTGCTGGCGGCCTGCTACAGGGTCGCCGATACGTACCATGTGGCGGTTGCGGTAGGCGGCGGGAGTGCCTTCGAGGAGGCGCAGAAAGAGGACTGCGAGTGCTGTCACCCCGTACAGCCGACCGCCGTGTATTGCTTCTGTAACGACACGTGTTATCCCGATGCTGGCTCGTGTACTGCAAGCTGCAAGGCGAGCCTCGGATGCTTCACCGGTATTTGTGAGCCAGCCACGGCGGAGCAGTGCGCTTCATGAGCGGCCTCTCGATCGCGCTGTTGATCATCCGTGTCGTCGTTGCGCTCTTGCTGGGGCGCGCCGCCGTCGCCAAACTGGTCGACCGCGGCTCGGCCCGCGATGGCGCCGAACAGCTCGGAGTGCCCAGCCGCTTCGCCAGCCTCACCGCAGCCGTGCTTCCGGTGGCCGAGCTTGCGGCGGCGATCGGTCTGCTGGTCACCCCGGTGGCCGGCATCGCCGGCATAGCGGCTGCGGCCATGTTCACCGCGTTCACCGTGCTGATCGGCGTCAACCTCGGGCGTGGGCGGCGCCCCGACTGCAACTGCTTCGGGTCGGTGGGGGCTGAACCGATCGGTGTGCTCACGCTGGTGCGCAACGTCGTATTCACCGGGTTGGCCGTCGCTGTTGCGGTGGCCTGGCTGAGCGGCCGCTCGCTTGGTGCCTACCGTGACCTCACCACCACGCAAGCGTGGGTGCTGGCCGGGTGCGCTGCATTCGCGGCGCTTTCCGGCGCGACCGCGTGGGTCCTGGTCCATCTGGTTCGCCAGAACGGTCGGTTGCTCGAGCGGGTCGAGGCATTGGAAGGTGCCCGCGCCGCGGCCCCCGCCGCCCGCCGGCATCGCCCGAAGGCCGTGCCGATCGGGTCTCCGGCACCGGCCATCGAAGCGGTCACCCTCGACGAGAGGGCCGTTGCGCTCGGCGACCTGCTCGACGGTCGCCGCCCAGTCGTGCTGGTGTTCGTCGAGCCGCGCTGCGGGGCGTGCGTGGCACTCGGCGACGAGTTGGCACTGCGCACCGAACTCTTCGTCGACCGACGTGTCGTGGTGATCGCCCACGCCCCACTCGCCGACACCCGGTCGAAGTTCGGCAGCATCACCGCAGCCGACGTGCTCGCCGACCCCGCTGGAACGACGGCCGCCGCGTACGGCGTGTACGGCACCCCCGCCGCCATCGTCGTCACGCCCGATGGGCGCGTCGCGTCGGCCATCGCCGAGGGTCGCTTTGATGCCGGCAGGCTGCTCGACGGCACGCCGCCGGCAGCCACCACCGTCGTCTCCGACGGCAGGGAGGTCGTACGGACATGAGTGGACTCACCGGCATCTGGCGCGGTTCGGCCGGCGAAGGCGCGGGCACGGTCGACGTGCGCGTCAACCTGCTCGAGTCGTTCAACTCGCTGTCGGGGGTGTTGTTCTTCGGGGTGCCCGGCTCGGGTCCGCTGTCCGACGTCGGCAAGTTCAACGGGTCACTCGACAACGCCACCCTCACACTCAGCACCAGCGACGCCAACCCCGTGTCCCTCACCGGCACGCTGGCGGGCAACCAGATCGCCGGGACGTTGAAGTTCACCGATCCCGCGGGCGAAGTTCCCGTCTCACTGAACCGGTTCGCTCTGCCGCGCGGGTACCGACCAGTCGGACCGGTGCGTGTCACCGATTCGCGCGACGACGACTGGAAGTACGCCGACAACGAGACCCGCTGGGTTCAGGTCGGCGGACACGGTGGTATCCCTCGCGATGATTCGGTTGCGGCCGTACTCGTCAATCTCACCATGACCGACACCGAGGGCCCTGGCTTCCTGACAGCCTGGTCGTCAACCGTCGGTGAGCGGCCCAATACGTCGAACGTGAACGTCACCAGGGCCGGTGCGACGGCGGCGAACATGGCGATCGTGCCAGTGGGCGACGGTGGGTGGATGCAGATCTTCTCGCTCTCGGCCGCCCACGTCATCGTCGACCTCTTCGGTTGGTTTCCGGTTGATTCGCAACTCAACCTGACGCCGCCGACGCGTCTTCTCGACACGCGTTCGGGTGAACGACCGGGGCCCGGCTTCGAGATCGGCGTTCAGATCGCTGGCCAGCTCGGAGTGCCGGCTGAGGGAGTTGCCGCGGCCGTGCTCAACTTGACCGCCACGGAATCGGCCGCTCCAGGATTCATCACCGCGTTCCCCTCGGGCGGGGACCGCGGCGACACATCCACGGTCAACGTGTCGACCGCAGGGCTCACGATCGCCAACCACGCGATCGTGCCGGTCGGCGCCGACGGTGCGGTGCGGCTGTTCGTCAGCCACGGAACCCACGTGATCGCCGATCTCTTTGGGTGGTTCCCCAAGCCGGTGGAGTACCCCGTTGAGCTCGCCTCCGAAGGCACTTTGCGCAACGGCAGTTTCGAGGCCTGGGGCAGCATTCCCTTCCTCAACAGCTATCAGACATTCGACGAGACGCCGATCGGTTCGTGGTTCGTCAGTGGCGGCTCGGTCGATCTCGTCGGACCAGATCAGGCGATCGCCAAGGACGGGTCACAGTTCGTCGACCTCAACGGCAACTCCGAGTATCCAGGGGCGCTTCAACAGCTGGTGCAGACAAACCCGGCGCGCCGTTACAAGGTCGGGTTCTGGCTCGCCGGGAACCCCGCCGATGACCCGGTGAAGCACCTCGAGGTGTCGTTCGGCTCGGTCCGCCAGAAGTTTAGTTTCGACACCACCG
>DATKCX010000295.1:0-15737 GCA_035512975.1 Ilumatobacter sp. | reverse complement strand
GGAGCACCCGGAAGTGGCCACGTGTGGATGTCGGCATCGTTGCTGGTCTTGTGCTGCCTGACGGGAGTGTTCTCGAACGCCATCGGCTACGGCATCGATCAGTTCGTGCTGCGGAGGGTGTCGGTTCGACGCTTCAGCCTGTTGCTCGCCACCCTGCCCGTCGTCGCCACGTTCGTGGGCTGGGTCGCGCTCGATCAGCAGCCAGGCTGGGTGGACTTGATCGGTATCGGTCTCGTACTCATCGGCGTAGCCGTGCAAGAACGAGACGAAGCACAAACAGCGCAAGACAACCCAGCCATGCTCCTAGAACCCAGCTAGAGGAGCCGACGTTGCCTTTGGGCAACGAGGCTTCTCGGAACGCCGCGAGGTCGCCAGCTGGCGAGCAATCAGCTGGCGTGCAATGCGCCGGTGCAGAGGCCGTCGAGTTCGGTGATAATGATCCGGTCACGATTCGCGTACGTGACCTCGTTGGCCGGGTCGGGCTTGAGGTTGAACACCCGGAACTCCATCTCGGTGGTGTCGACCGACAGGATCCGACCGATCAGCGGCTCGCCGAGCTTGAGGATGACCTTGATGACTTCGAGCGCCTGGATGGTGCCGATGATGCCTGGCAGCACGCCGAGCACGCCTGCTTCGGCGCATGAAGGTGCGAGTTCTGCGGGCGGCGGCTCGGGCACCATGTCGCGGTACGTGGGGCCTTCCAACGGGTGGAACACCGACACCATGCCCTCGAAGCGGAAGATCGAGCCGTGCACCACGGGGATGCCGAGCTTCACCGAGGCGTCGTTGAGCAGGTAGCGGCTGGGGAAGTTGTCGGCACCGTCGACGATCACGTCGTACCCCGAGATGATGTCGATGATGTTCGTCGCATCGAGGCGTGTGTCGTAGGTGACCACGTTGACGTCGGGGTTGAGCATGGTCAGCGTCTTCTTCGCCGAGTCGACCTTGCGGTCACCGATGCGATCGATGTTGTGCAGGATCTGGCGCTGCAGGTTCGACGCGTCGACGTCGTCCATGTCGACGATGCCGATCGTGCCGATGCCAGCGGCAGCCAGGTACATCGCAGCTGGCGAACCCAGGCCTCCCGCTCCGAGCATGAGCACCTTCGCGTCGAGCAGTTTGGTCTGCCCCTCGATGCCCACTTCGGGCAGTAGCAAATGCCGCTTGTAGCGGTTCATCTGCTCGGCGTTGAGGCTGGCCGGCTTCTTCCAGGCCCGACCTTCGTCTTTCCAACGGCCGTAGCCACCAGCCATCGACTCGACCGATTCGTAGCCGAGTTCCTGCAGCGTCTTCGCGGCGAACGCCGATCGAACCCCGCCGGCGCAGTACACGACGACCGGTGCCGTCTTGTCGACGAGGCGGCCTTCCACCTGCGCTTCGAGGTGACCACGCGGGATGTGGATCGCACCGGGCAGCGCACCCTCTGCGTATTCGTCGGGCTCGCGCACGTCGAGCACGGTGTACCCGGCGGCGATGTGCTCGGAAGCGGTGTCGGTGGATACTTCGCTGATCTCGGCCTTCGCGGCCGACAACAGATCACGGAACGTTGCCATAGACCTAAAAACCTACCAACTCGGTCGGGTATTCCCCATCGGAGAATTCTGAGAGGCCTTTCGTCACGGCGTCACGGTTTCACGGTTTCGACGAGGACGGGCAGCACTTCGGCGATCTGGGCGTGCACGACGTGGGTGGCGACCGAATCCATCTCGGTGGGCCCTCCGTTCACGATCACCACCGTGGCACCCGAACGCGCCGCAATCGGCACGCAGTTCGCCACCGGATACACACTCAGGGTCGATCCCACCGCCAGCAACAGATCACACTCGGCGGCGACACGCATGGCCCGATCGATCACTTCTGGCACCAACGACTGACCAAAACTGATCGTGTCGGACTTGATGATGCCGCCGCACACCAGGCATGGTGGATCGGCTTCGCCCGAACGCACGCGATCGAGGGCCTCACGCATGTCGCGCGAGTCTCCGCACGCCATGCAACGCGTGAACCGCACCGTGCCGTGGACCTCGATCACACGATCGGGGTCGACGCCGGCCGCTTGATGCAGCCCATCGATGTTCTGGGTGATCAGCGCGTGCAGTCGGCCTTGACGTTCCAACGACGCGACCGCGAGATGCCCGCTGTTGGGCTCAGCGGTCCAGATCGGCGTGTCGAGCCGATGCAACCAGGCCGCCCTGCGAACCTCCGGATCGGCCATGTAGTGGCGGATGTCGGACGACTTCTCGGCCTTCGGGTTGCGTGTCCACACGCCGTTCGGACCACGAAAGTCGGGAATGCCCGAGTCGGTGGAGATCCCGGCTCCGGTGAGCACGACGATTCGGCGGGCCTGGGCGACCGCCTCGGCCGCCTGCGCAACCGACCCGTCACTCATCGAGTCCGCTCGTCGCGTTCGAGGTGCTCGACGTTCGACATCTCGGTCATCATGAACGTGTGCCCGCCGTTCACCGGCTTCGACACCAGTCGAGTGATCGAGGCATGGCCGAGCGCGAACCGATCCCATTCCCACGGCGTCGGTGGAATACCGAGGAGCGTGCCGAGGGCGATCGTGTTCGTACCTGCATGTGCAACGAGTGCCACGTGCCAGTCGGGGTGCTCGAGGTGCCACACCGGGAGTGCGTTCTCCATGCGTCTTCCACCTCGTTCGCCGAGAAAGTTCTGCAACCCTGCGTCGATACGGGCGGCGAAGTCGAAGAACGATTCGCCCCCGTCCACACCGTGCCAGCGTTCTTCGACTGGCCGTTGGTCGACCTGTTCATAGGCCAGCCGCGACACTTCGGCAGGCGTGCCGTGCCAATCGGGTTCGGCAATTTCGCGAAGCCATTCGTCGACCACTTCGTCTCGGCCGAGCGCGGTGTACAACGGGTCCGCGGTCTGGCGCGCTCGCTCCAGCGGTGACACGAACACCTCGTCGAACCGCTCCCCCGTCAGCGCCGCCGCCATCCGGGCCGCCTGCCGATGTCCCAGTTCGGTCAACGGCGGGTTGACCACGTTGAAGCCGTCTTTGATCCACTCGGGTTGCCCATGTCGCACCAACACGATCTCCATGGGTCGATAGTACGGCGCGGTCGTCGTGCGCGACACTTGGGTTGTGACTCGATTCGGTGCTGCCGCTGTTCTGGCGATCGTCATCGTCACCGGTGGTGTCACCCATGCTGCGCTCGACTCGATCGGTGCCGACCAACCCGCGACGATCAGTTCGAAGGCTGCACGCGGGGTGGCATTTGCGCCCGACGCTGAGTGCGATCTCACCACCGTCACCGCGCTCGGCGAGCGTCACCCCGACGTCGACCAGTTCGTCCTCATGTCCACTTCGTCCTTCGCGGCGACCACCGGTAGCGTCGCAGTCGCCGTGCGAACGAGCACTGGATGGCGATGCCAACTGGCCGCGAGGCCGGCGATGTTCGGTCGGACGGGCACCCGGCCGCTGCTCGAACGTCGGTCCGGCGACGGCACCACCCCGGCGGGCGTGTTCCCCCTGGGAGTGGTCACAGCCTGGGACGACCAAGTGTTCTCGATGTTCGGCAACTCAGCGGACCCTGGTGTACTGGTGCCGTACCGCGACGTTCGACCAGAGGACTGTTGGGGAGCCACTGCGGGCCAGGCGTCGTACGGCCACCTGGTGTCCAAGCGCAACTGCCCGGGCCCAGACGACGAATGGCTACCCCGGTACCACGACGTGTACTCGCACGCAGCAGTGATCGGGGCCAACCTGAACCCGGTGTCGGGGGATGCCCCCGACGAGATCCCGTACGCGTCGGCGATCTTCCTCCATCGCCACAGCTACACCACCACGGGTTCGGCCTCGGGCTCCGCCAAGCCGACGAGCGGGTGTGTGTCGTTGGCGTACGACGATCTCGTCAACACACTGCGCATCATCGACCCCCGACTCAACCCGCACTTCGCGATCGGCCCCACGGCCTACCTCAATGATGTGTGAGGAACGATGGGTGAGGGACGACGTGTGAGGTCAGGGGAACCCTGCCCAGTACACCGGGGCCATCCCGCGGTGCACAGAGCGTCATGGAACCGATTGTTGCAACAACCCGCGTGGTCACGATTGCCGCCTGGGCGGACCCGATCGTCGATGTGCGCGGGCACGATCCGCGCAGCGCGTATGTCGAGCGATACTGGCTCGCGGTCGTCGGCCCCACCGCACTGTGGATCATGCGCCGATTCGCCGATCAGTTCGACGACCATCCCGACGGCTTCCGCATCGACCTCGAACACACGGCCGTCACGATGGGATTGTCGTTCGACAAGGGAGCGGCGTCACCGTTCGGCCGCGCCCTCCACCGTTGCGTGATGTTCGGGTTGGCACAGCCGATCGTCGACGGACTCTCGGTGCGTCGCAAGCTCCCTTCGGTGGCACGACGCCACCTCAGCCGTCTGCCAGATGATGTGCAAGCCGAACACGACGAGTGGGCGCGTCGCACCGTGCAGCTCGATCACGGCGAAATCGAGCGTCGACTCCGCGACTTGGGAGTCAGCCCGGCGGCAGCCGCTCGGGCCTCAGAAGCGGTAGCGCTGGCCTCGTAGCCGGGCCCTCGCATCGGTTACTTCGTGTAACTGGTTGCGAGATCGATCAACAGACGGGTGCCGAAACCGGTGGCCCCTTTGGTCTTCCAACCAGTCTGCGAGTCGACGTTCATCGGCCCAGCGATGTCGAGGTGGGCCCACGGCACGTCGCCGACGAACTCAGACAGGAAGATCGAAGCGGTGATGGTGCCTGCGTAGGGTCCACCGACATTCTTCATATCGGCCACGTTCGAGTCGAGCAGCTTGCGATACCGATCACGCGACAACGGCATTTCCCACACCGGCTCGTCGGTGGCCTCGGCAGAGGCTCGAACCTTGTCGATGAGTTCGGCGTTGTTGCCCACCACCGCCGCGATGTCGGTGCCCAGAGCGGCCAGCGCCGCACCGGTGAGCGTGGCGATGTCGATGATCGCGTCGGGAGTTTCTTCGGCGGCGAGCGACAGCCCGTCTGCCAGCACCAGCCGACCTTCTGCGTCAGTGTTGTGGATCTCGGCCGTCTTTCCGTTGCGGAACGTGAGCACATCGCCGAGCTTGAACGCCGAACCCGACGGCATGTTGTCGGTGCACATCAACCAGGCCGACACCTTGTTGCGACACCCCAACTCGGCGAGCGTGGTCATGGTGGCGAGCACCGCCGCTGCGCCCGACATGTCCATCTTCATGATGGCGCTCATGGGGTTGGTGGGCTTCAGGCTGAGCCCGCCCGAGTCGTACATGACGCCCTTGCCGACCAGTGCGACATGTGCCTTCGCAGCCCGCGGCGAGTACGTGAGCTTCACCATCCGTGGCGGCTCGGTGGAACCGGCGTTGACACCGACCATGCCGCCACACCCCATGACCGCCAACTGGTCCTTGTCGAACACCTCGACCTCGAGTGAGTGTGCGGCACCGAGATCTACCGCCAGCGCGGCGATCTTGCGCGCCGTGAGATCGCTCGGCGGGAGGTTGGCCAGATGGCGGGCGAGGCCGCCGGCGCGAGCGGTGACCACGCCGCGCGCCGCTCCGGCGACTGCTGCCTTGTCGCTCTTGGCGGCGACGATCAGTGCCAACGAGGCGAGATCGGGCGACCCTGCGGCCGGGCCCTTGACGCCCTCGTATCGATAGCGAGCCAACAGTGCTCCCTCGGTGACTGCTTGAGCGGCCGCAGCCGGGTCGGCCGCTCCGTCGGCAATGTTGGTGGCCAGGTGAGCGAACCGTGAGCCCGCTCGGGCAAACGCAGCCGCGGCGTCACGCAGATCGTTCGCCGACGGTGACTCTCCGACGCCGACGGCGACCAGGGTGGCACCATCGCGGGTGGGGACGAGAAGTGTCTCGCCCGGAGCTCCCTCGAATCCGAGCGCTTCGAGGTTGGATCGTGAGAGTCCGAGTTGCCGGGGCACCGAACCCGACGGTCGAACGCCGACTCCTACCACCTCCGCAGTGCTGGGAGCTGACCTGACAACGGAAACGTCTGCGACGGGCATGGCGACAGTCTGGCCCAACACACCCGCCGTTCACACGACCGTCATCCCTCCCGTCGCAGCTGATGTTCAGCCTTTGTTATGGTCTGGGTCATCGCTCGTACGCATTGCGTCGTGCAGCGTGAACAACCGCCGGGGGGCCTTCCCTGGCATCTGTATTCACCTATCAAGGAGCAACACATGATCTCACGTGGATCTACGAAGCATTGGCAGCGCGCCGCAGGCGCAGTCGTTGCATTGGCATTCATTGCCGGTGCATGCGGGGGCGACGACGACGATGCGGCCGATGACACTGCCGTCGAGTCTGACGACACCACCGCTGAAACCACCGGCGACAGCGAAACCACCGAAGCCGCCACCGACGACACCGTGGAAGTCACCCAAGGTGGCAGCACCCTCGACGCCGTGCGGGAGGCCGGCGTGCTCAAGTGCGGCGTCAACGACACGCTTCCCGGCTTCGGTGCGGTCGACGAAGCCGGCGCATTCGTCGGATTCGACATCGACTTCTGCAGGGTCATCGCAGCGGCCGTACTCGGAGATTCCGAAGCGGTCGACTACACCCCGCTCACCGCCGACACGCGCTTCACCGCGCTGCAGTCGGGCGAGGTCGACGTGCTGATCCGGAACACCACCTGGACCGCCACGCGTGACGGTTCCGAGGGCCTCACGTTCCTCAAGGTCACGTTCTTCGACGGCCAGGGCATGATGGTGCCGACGTCCAGCGGGCTCACCACGCTCGAGGACCTCGCCGACGCCAACATCTGCGTCACGAGCGGTACCACGACCGAGCTCAATCTGGCCACAGTGTTCGCCAGCCGGGGCATTCCGTACAACCCGGTCGTGTACGTCACCGACACCGAACTTCGCGAGGCCTACGAAAGCGGCCAGTGCGAGGCGTGGACCACCGACGCGTCTGGCCTTGCCGCATGGAAGAACACCATCGAGGCCGAGGGCGGCGAAGAGCAGTTGGTCATGCAGGAGATCATTTCCAAGGAGCCGCTCGGCCCCTCGGTGCGCGACGGCGACACCCAGTGGGCACAGGTGGTCGACTGGGCCACGATGTCGACGATCCAAGCGTGGGAGTACGGCATCGACTCGACCAACGTCGACGGGTTCACTACCGAGGACATCGGTATCCAGAACTTCCTCGGCCAGGCCGATTGGGATCCTGGTCTCGGGCTCGACGCGGGTGCGTTTGCCAACGTCATCAGCCAGGTCGGCAACTACCAGGAGATCTACGAGCGCCACGTGACGCCGCTCGGGCTTCCGCTCGAGGGGTCGGTCAACGACCTCTGGACCAACGGCGGCCTGATGTACGTCCCGCCGTTCCGCTGATCCGCTGACGGTTCACGAGACCAGATGAAGGAACCGGGGGCGGGCCGAGCGCCCGCCCCCGGGCACCACCCACAATGAGCACGATCGAATCCGAACTCCGACCCATCCCGCGCGTGCCGCTGTGGCGCAACGTGCGCGTCCTCCGAATCGTCGCCCAGATCGTTGCCGTCGGAATCGTCGGCTCGATCCTGTACAGGCTGTTCGACAACCTCACCACCAACCTTGAAGATGTCGGCATCTCGACCGACTTCGGGGTGCTTCGTCGGCCCGCCAACTTCGCGGTGCGCGACGACCCCGGGTTCGACATCCAGAGCCCGGTCGTACCGAACCTCATGTGGATCGGTGTCAAGAACACTCTGATGTCGGCGTTCGTCGGAATTGCGATCGCAGTGGTTCTCGGAACGCTGATCGGAATCGGGCGCCTGTCCACCAACTGGCTCGTGCAGAAGATCTGCACGGTCTACGTCGAGACGTTGCGCAACATTCCGCCGCTCGTCATCATCATCTTCTTCGGGTTCGCCGTGTTCACGTACGGCCCGTTCCCGATTTTCAACCCGCGCAACCCGCCGTGGCAGGTGAAGGTGCCTGGCACCGACGACAACCTGCTGATCCTGTCGAACGAACGATGGGGCTTCCCGTCGGCCATGAAAGATGGCAATGTCGGAATCTTCTGGATTCTGATGCTGGTCGCGGCGATCGCCGCGGGTGTCGTGTGGTGGTGGCGCACGCAGGTCAATGTGCGCACCGGCGCCTCCCACCACCGTGTCGCCCTGTCGACCGCCACGCTGCTCGGCCTCGGCCTCGTCGCCTTCCTCGCGTTGGGCAACCCGTACCGTATGTCGTGGCCTGCAGTCTCCGACAGCGGCCGCACGATCCTTGGTGGGTTCGGCACCAACTCCGGGTATCTGTCGATCACCCTTGCGCTCGGCCTGTACCACGCCAGCCACGTGGCCGAGATCGTGCGCGGTTCGATCATGGCCGTGGCCCGCGGCCAGTCAGAGGCCGCCAACGCGCTCGCTTTGTCGGGTTTCCAGCGCTACCGGTTCGTCGTGCTCCCGCAGGCAGCCAAGATCGCCTCACCACCGGTCATCAGCCAGTTCCTGAGCCTCACCAAGAACACGTCGCTCGCCACCGTCGTCGCCTACCCCGAAATCGCCTCACTCACCGCTAGCACCATCGCCAACGGGATGCCTGCCGTGCAGATGCTCGTCCTGCTGATGGCCCTGTACCTCACGATCTCGCTGACGTGGTCGCTGATCCTGAACCTCGTCAGTCGCCGCTTCAAGGAGGTCGGCCGATGAGCGGCGCAGAAAGAACACTGCCGCCGGAAATGATGACCGGTGAAATCGCCGAGGCGTTGGCCTCGCGCCCAGCACGGAGACCCGCACGGTCGCCCCAAGAGTGGGCGAAACAGAACCTCTTCAACTCGGTGATGAACACGATCATCACGATCGTGGTCGGACCGATCGCGTTGTACCTGCTCTACCGGTTCTCCCGTTTTGTGTTGGTCACCGGGCAATGGAACGCTGTCCGCAGCAACCTCGAGTTGTTCATGGTGTCGCAGTATCCCCGCGGCGAGCGCTGGCGGCTCGTCTCCCAGCTGATCTTGGCGGCCGGGGCGATCGGTATGGCGGTCGGGCTGAACGGACGCCGGGCGCGGATCGTCGCCGACCAAACCGGGCAGCCGTTGCCGTCGCGTTCGTGGCGGATGTACCTGGGCTCGTACTGGTCGATCATTCTGTTCGTCGGTGTGCTGCTGGGGTTCAGTCGCACGGCTGGGCCGTTCCTCTTGGTCGGTGCGTGTCTGGCTGCGGGCGTCGTCGGCTACGCCCTCACCCGCGGTCTGCCGGCCGCGCTGATCCCCTACGGCTGGACCGTCACCGGTTTGGTGGCGGTGGCGAGCTTCCAGATCTTGTCGGGAACCGGCGGGTGGGCGTGGTTCTTCACCACGCTGGCCCTGATTCCCGCTTTGTCGACGCTGGCCCGGTCGCTGCCGGCTGCAGTGCGGCTCCCCATCGCCGGTGCCGGTATCGCAGTCGGTGTGGCCACGCTTGCCCTGCGCTGGGGCCCGGTCGGGTGGGTGGCCGGGCTCGTCGCAGTGTACATCGTCGTGACCGTCCTCAGTGGCGACCGGATCGACGCCGCCCGCACCAGCCTGTTCATGGTCGGAGGCGGGGCGGCGTACCTCGTCAGCGACGCGATCGGCCACGAAGGCGTCGACTGGACCCGCTGGGGCGGGCTCCACCTCACGATCGTCGTCGCCGCGACGGCGACCATACTGGCCCTACCGCTCGGCATCCTGCTCGCACTCGGGCGGCGCTCCAAGCTTCCAGCGATCAAGCTGATGTCGGTGCTCTACATCGAGTTCTTCCGCGGCGTCCCGTTGATCTCATTGCTGCTCGCCTCGGCGTTCTTCTTCACCTTCTTCCTCGATCCCGGGTCGGACACCCAGCTGAGCACGATGACTCGGGCGACCGTGGCGATCACCCTGTTCTCGGCGGCCTATGTCGCCGAGGTGGTGCGCGGCGGCTTGGCCGCGGTGTCCAAGGGGCAGGTCGAGGCCGGCCAAGCGCTCGGGCTGTCGCCCGCCAAACTGAACCGCTTGATCGTGCTGCCGCAGGCGTTGCGAGCCGTCATCCCGGCGATGGTCGGGCAGTTCATCTCGCTGCTCAAGGACACGTCGCTGCTCGGCATCATCGCCATCAACGAGTTCCTCGGCGTGCGCGGCTTGGTGCACGGACAGAACGAGTTCCGGGGCGTCGCGATCGCCGAGGTGCTCGTGTTCGTGGCGTTCGGGTACTGGGCGCTGACGTACACGATGTCGCGCGAGAGCCAGCGGTTGGAGCGCCGGCTCGGGATCGGCGACCGGTAACAACAGGTAGAGAGGTAGGGAGCATGACCAACACCCCGACAAGCACCACAGCCATCAACGCAGATGCAACGCAGATCGCCACCAGCGAGGTGATGATCGAACTGGCCGGCGTCGACAAATTCTTCGGCGACTTCCAGGCTTTGAACAACATCAACATGCGGGTCGGCAAGCAAGAGGTCGTCGTCGTGATCGGACCATCCGGCTCGGGCAAGTCGACGGTCATCCGGTGCATCAACCGGCTCGAGGAACACGACGCCGGGAGGATCATCGTCGACGGCATCGAACTCACCGACGACGTGCGCAACATCGCCGAGATCCGCCGAGAAACCGGGATGGTGTTCCAGTCGTTCAATCTGTTCCCGCACCTCACCGTGCTCGACAACATCACGCTCGCCCCGCGCCAGGTGCGCAAACTCCCCAAGGCCGAGGCCGAGGCCAACGCAATGCAGTTACTCGAACGGGTGAAGATCCCGCAACAGGCACGGAAGTTCCCGGGGCAGTTGTCGGGCGGTCAGCAGCAGCGCGTGGCGATCGCCCGGGCGCTGGCCATGCGGCCGAAGGTGGTGCTGTTCGACGAGCCCACGTCGGCGCTCGACCCGGAGATGGTCAAAGAGGTGCTCGACACCATCGTCGACCTGGCGTCCGACGGCATGACGATGATCGTGGTCACGCACGAGATGGGTTTCGCCCGTGAGGTGGCCGACCGAGTGGTGTTCATGGCCGATGGCCAGATCGTCGAAGTCGGCCCACCGGAACACTTCTTCACGAACCCGCAGGAAGCGCGCACCCAACTGTTCCTCTCGCAGATCCTGTAGCAGTCAGATGCTGGAGCAGCCGAACTCTGTGAGGCCGCTCGTCGGTTCACTTCACCGATCCGCTGAGGTCGATGCCGCGCAGGAAGATTCGCTGCAGCAGCTGGAACACGAGCAGCGGAACGGCCATCGCGATGAGTGCACCCAGCAAGTACGAGCACCAGCTGCCGACCACACCCGCGGTGCCGCGTCACCCGGGACGTTCATTCCTGACAGGACCGTGGCGACCGCGTGCGGGCAGTTTCTCATGGCACACTAGGAAGTCATGGACAACGCAACTAAATCCCCCGAATCGAGCTCAGGAGTGCCCAAGTGGGTGAAGATCACGGTGCTCGGCCTCATCGCCGCAGTGGTGCTGTTCTTCGGCGCAATCTTCTTCTACACCGAAGTCATCAAAGACTCCCCCGACAAGCTCACCACCGCCGACCTCGATGCTGCGCTGGCCGTCGACACCACGGTCGCCTCCGCCACCGACGATCCACCTGTGCCTGCGGCGACGACCGTCGAGGCGACCATCTCAGCTGGCACCACCCCCGCTGGCACTGCAGCCGCCGACGCAACCGTCACCACAGCTGCCACCGAGACACCAGCAACAGGCACGCCTGGCACCTGGGTGGCAACCGCTGACAGCACGGTCGGGTACCGCATCAAGGAAGTTCTTTTCGGCATCGACGCCGAGGGCGTGGGTCGTACCAACGTGGTCGACGGAACGCTCACCATCGACGGCACCACCCTGGCCACGACCGATTTCACGGTCGACATGGCCACGATCACCAGTGACGACAGCCGCCGCGACGGGCAATTCCGAGGGCGCATCATGTCGGTCGACGAATTCCCCACGGCAACGTTCACGCTCACCGCACCCGTCGAGCTGGGCACCGAGCCCGTGGAAGGTGCCGAAGTCGCAGTGTCGGCAACCGGCGACCTCACGCTGCGAGGCGTCACTCAGACCGTCACGTTCGATCTCACCGCCAAGCTCGAAAACGGAAGGATCGGCGTGCTGGGAGATATCCCGGTGGTGTTCGCCGACTACGGCATCGCCAACCCGTCAACCAGCGGTATCACCACCGAAGACCACGGTCTCCTCGAGTTCGTACTGGTTTTCGAACCAGGCTGACCAGCAACTCGACGAGCTCGCTGGTCAGGAGTGCGTTCACGCGGTCTTTCGGGCGACCGATGATGGCGACATCGCCTTTCACCACTACGGGTCGTTGCATGATCATCTTGTTGTCCAAGATCACGCTGACCACTTGATCGACTGACGCCACGTCGGCGTCGGTGAGACCGAGCTTCGTGAACAGCGCGTCACGTCGAACGAGATCGGTGGGCGCGTCTTCGAGCTTCGCGATGATGTCTCGCAACGTCGCCTCGTCGGGAGGAGTCTTTCGATACACGACCACGTCGGCGTCGACACCGAGCTCTTCGGCGGCGTCCACCGCATACCGAGAGGTGCTGCAGTCGGGGTTGTGGTAGATCGTGACGTCGGCCATGCCGCGAAGCTAGCGCCGTCACACCCCCTGCGTAGCTTCGGCACTACCGACTTCCCCCTGCCCGTTCAGCTCATCGAGCTGTCTCCCACAGGGGAATCCATGAACATCAACACCTGCCATCACGGCATGCCACGCGCCCGTGTCGACCCCATTTCCGATGAGTGCACTGCGCTGAAGATGATCAAGCTCGCCATGACCGAACCACAGCGCAACGAGACCATCGTGGTGCTGCTCGACGATGCCCGGCGCGGGCTGAGCGTCGTCGTCGTCAGCGGCACCGACGACAACCAAGCGGTGCTGGAGGTCATCGACTGCATCACCGAATCGGCCAACCGCCATGAAGAACTCGACGGCGTGATCATCGCCTCGGTGCGAACCGGTACGTCGCTCGATTCTCACAACTGGGCGGTCCTCGGAGCCGCCGAAGACGCCGACATCGATCGCTGGTTCGAGATGAGTCACCTCGCCGAGGAAGCCGGCATCGAACTCGTCGAGTGGTTCATCATCGGACGCGGCATCACGTGTCCGCGCGATCTCATCGGTGCCGCTCCTCGATGGTGATGTCACGTTGCGCGATGAAATGGCGGCGTTGAGTCGGCGTCAGACGCAGTCCGGCCGCCTTCAGTCGCCGCAACAGCACTCGGCTGTCCACCACCAGTGCGCCCGCACCGATCAATTCGGGCCGGTACTGCTCCGGTATGTCGTAGTGATCTCCCTGGAAGCCGCGCTCGGGTATGCCGTTCGCCTGAGCGAACTGGTGCAGTTCCTCATACGACACATCGCTCACCAGATGACACCACCGCATGCCACGATGATGCCAGCGCGCCTCGTCCATCAGAATCGTCACGCAGCGAGCCTGCCACACTGGGCTGATGGACGACCTCGAGTTGCGGGTGGCGTGGGAACGACACGTGTCCGTCGACATGCAGGAGTTCGATGCCGTGCTTGCCCGCCATCGCGAGCCCCACCGCATGTACCACGGAGCGCGCCACGTTCGCTGGGTCGTGCGGCATGCTCTGCAGCTCGCGGCTCGGTACACCACCACTCCGAGCTCCACCACTCCGAGCTCCACCACTCCGAACTCCACTGGTCAGAACGCCCGGCATGTCGATATCGGTGCCGTGACCGCAGCGGCGTTCTATCACGACGCCATCTACGACCCTCGAGCCGCCGACAACGAAGCGGCCAGCGCACGCTTGGCGACAGAAGTACTCACACGATCCGGATGGCCTCCCGACCGAGTCGATTCAGTAGCGGCGATGATCGAAGCAACCGCTGGACACGACCATGTAGGCAGTGATGCGGACGACGGGGGTGACGTGTCGACTGCGGTGCTGCTCGCCGCAGACCTGGCAGTCCTCGCAGCCGACCCACCTGGTTACAGCGCGTATGTCAACGGCGTTCGCTTCGAGTACTCCCACGTGCTCGACTCCGATTGGGTCGTGGGCCGTTCGGCCGTGCTGCAACGCTTCATCGACCGGGACCACATATATCCCGCCGTGCTGGATCTCGTCGACTGGGAGGCTCGCGCCCGCGCGAACATCACCGCCGAACTCGCCGCGCTGAAGGCGACGAGTTAGCGGGGGCGCCGGGCTCGCGAACGCACGCGCACCGGAACGGGTTGCGGTTGCGGGCGGGTTGCGCGGCCAACTGCTACGGCGAGCACGGCACCTGCCGCAAGACCATAGAGGGCAATCAACATTCGGACAGTGTACGCACGTTCCCGCGCTGAGGCGAGCGCACCCACTCTCGTAGTGTCAAACCCATGCCAGATGCTGCGCTCACCGGCGAGACCGTCGAACTGCTGCAAACCATGATCCGCAACGCCTGCGTCAACGACGGCACCCCGGAATCAGGCGACGAAACCCGCAACGCCGACGTGTTGCAACACTTCCTCGAAGGTGCAGGGCTCGATCTCCAGCGATTCGAATCGCGACCAGGGCGCGGGTCGATTGTGGCTCGCATCGAGGGGTCCGATCCAGACGCTCCGTCTCTGTGCCTCATGGGCCACACCGACGTCGTGCCGGTCAGCCCCGATGGTTGGTCGCGTGACCCGTTCGGTGGTGACCTCGCCGACGGTGAAGTGTGGGGCCGGGGCGCGATCGACATGCTCAACCTCACGTCGTCGATGGCGGTGGCGTTCCGGCACCTGGCACGCAGCGGCTTCCGACCGAAGGGGGATCTCATCTACTTCGGTGTCGCCGACGAAGAAGCCGGCGGCAAGTGGGGTGCAGAGTGGATGTTCGAACAACATCCCGACGCCATCGACGCCGACTTCGTGGTGACCGAGCTCGGCGGCTGGTCGACTGTCGACGAGCATGGGCATCGTGTCGTGACCGTCAACGTCGGCGAGAAGGGCCTCGCATGGCGTCGCCTTCGGGTGCATGGCACGCCTGGGCATGGCTCGATGCCCTACAGCTCCGACAACGCCTTGGTGAAGGCCGCTCAGATCGTGGAACGCCTCAGTGCGTTCCGGCCCACCGCCGTCATCGGCGACACGTGGCGCGCCCAAGTGCAACACATGTCGATCCCAGCCGAGTTGAAAGCGTCACTCGTCGACCCGTCGCGGGTGTACGACGCGATTGCCACGATGCCCATCCCGATCGCGCGCTCGTGCCACGCACTCACCCACACGACCTTTTCGCCCAACATCGCCGACGGAGGTCACAAGACCAACACCATTCCCGACGCGGTCGACATCGATGTAGACATCCGAACGGTGCCCGGCACCACCCGCGCCGACGTCGACGCCATGCTGGCTGATGTGCTCGGTGAGTTGGCGGCACACATCGACGTGACGGTGCTGCAGCACCACGACCCCACCATGTCGCCCACCGACAACGCGCTGTGGGACACGATCGCCCGGCGCACCCAGATCGCCCATCCTGGTGCGTCGATCGTTCCCGGCATGGTGGTGGGCGGCACCGACGCTCGTTTCTATCGCGACCGCGGGCGCGTGGCCTACGGAGCCGGCATGTTCTCAGCCGGCATGGACGTGGCAACGTTCGGCAACCGGTTCCACGGTAACGATGAGCGCATCGACGTGGAAAGTCTCGCGTTGGCCACCGAATTCTGGGTGGGTCTAGCCACCGACCTCGTTGGCTAACACTTGGCGAGCAACCGTGAGGTGTTGCACCAGCACCGTCTCGGTCTCAGGATCGATCCTGCTCAACCGCTGATGCTTGGATGCGAGCCGGGCGATCGCGGCGTGAAC
>DATKCX010000294.1:0-2983 GCA_035512975.1 Ilumatobacter sp. | reverse complement strand
ACTGAGCAGTTGGCCGATGGTGAGGCCGGTCCCCTGAGCCGCACTGAGTTCGGGCCAATACTGTTCGACGAGGTCGTCGTACGACACCATGCCCCCGTCGACGAGCTTGGCGACACAGATCGCGGCGGCACCCTTCGTCGCGGAGAACACGAGCTGCAAGGTGTGCTCGTCCCACGGCTTGCCCCTTGCACGGTCGGCTGTGCCGCCCCAGATGTCGACCACCTGTTCACCGTCGACGTACAGGGCGAAGCCCGCTCCGAGCTCGCCATGGTCGGTGAAGTTCCGCTCGAACGCTTCGGCCACAGCTCCGAAACCTGGCTGGACAAACCCCTGCACATGCGCGTACTTCGTCATGCGCTCGAGTCTCACGGTTCCACCCCGTCACCCCATAGTCGTACCGGCGTCGCGTTCTTGCGATATCCCTCGTTCAGAATCGCGACGCTGTGGGCACCTGGCAGACTGCGGTGATGGCGAACGAGCGCATCGACACTCTCACCGGCGACACCGTCGAGCTGCTGCAAACCCTGATTCGCAACGAGTGCGTGAACGACGGTGCGCCCGACTCCGGCAACGAAACCCGCAACGCCGACGTGCTGCAAACGTACGTCGAGCGCTCGGGTGTGGAGATCGAACGATGGGGTCCGTCTCCGGAACGTCAGTCGTTCGTCGCGCGTCTCCCAGGCTCGGATCCCGCCGCCAAGTCCCTGTGTCTGATGGGTCATACCGACGTGGTGCCGGTGAGTGCCGACGGCTGGCGTCACGACCCGTTCGGTGGCGAGTTGATCGGCGACGAGATCTGGGGGCGCGGCGCGGTCGACATGTTGAACCTGACGGCGTCGATGGCCGTGGTGTTCCGGTCGCTCGCCGACCGCGGCTTTCGCCCGCAAGGTGACCTCACGTTCTTTGCCGTGGCCGACGAGGAAGCCGGAAGCAGCCACGGCGCGCGATGGGTGGCCGACCACCACGCCGATGCGATCCGCTGCGACTACATGCTCACCGAGAACGGTGGCATCCACAGCGGACCTGAAGGACGCCGTTCGATCGCCGTCAACATCGCCGAGAAGGGTGTGGCGTGGCGGCGGTTGCGGGTGAAGGGAACCCCGGGCCACGGTTCGATGCCGTTCGGTTCAGACAACGCGCTGGTCAGCGCGGCCAAGGTGGTGAACGCGCTGGCCAGCTATCGGCCGGCCCCACAGTTCCACGAGTTGTGGCGCGGCATCATCCAGTCCCTCGGCCTTCCCGCCGACATGACGGCCGGCTTGCTCGACGAGGCCTCGGTCGATGCCGTGTTGGCCGACCTTCCCAATCGGGGAGCGGCATCGTTCCTGCACGCCTGCAGTCACACGACCTTCTCGCCCAACGTGGTGCGAACCGTGGGGCGACCGAAGACGAACACGATCCCCGACGTCGTCGACCTCGACATCGACATTCGCACCATGCCCGGTGAAGACACCGACGAGGTCACCGCCCACCTGCGTGCCGCGCTCGGTGACGACCTGTTCAACCGTCTCGACGTGGAGATCATCATGGACGATCCGGCGTCGACGAGCCGGATCGACACCCCGCTGTGGGATGCGCTGCAGCGCGCCGTGGAGGTGCCGTTCCCCGACGCCCGTATCAACCCCGAGTTCGGTGTGGGGTTCACCGACGCCCGCATCTTCCGGGAGATGGGTACCGTTGCGTATGGTGCCGGTCTGCTGAGCCCAGCGATCGACGGCGGCGAGTTCGGCCGCCGTTTCCACGGCCACGACGAGCGGATCGACATCGAATCCCTGCGCCTCACCGCCCACCTCTGGGAACGAGTGATCCTCGACCTCATGAGCTGACCGGGCGCGGCTAGAGCCACATGTAGGTCGTTGTGGCGGTGGCGGCTCGTTGGCCGGTGGGGAGGTGGCAGTCGATTTGGCCGAACACCAGGGAGCGGCCGGGCTTGGTCGCCCACGCGTGGAACGTGACCTCTCCGACGTCGGCGGGAACGCCGCGTTCGAATACCGAGTTCAGCGTGACGGTGGTGAACATGCGCTCGTCGCCGTTGAACAGCGACGCCATCACGAACAGCATGCCGGTGTCGAACCCGGCCATGATCGCCTGGCCGCACAGCACGCCGCCTGCGTGCACCAACCGGGGAGTGACGGAGAGCTTGAACGTCACCTCGCCCGGTTCCGCGTGGGTCACGACGAGACCGAGGTCATGCACGAATGGCGAACCACCCTTGGCGAGATAGTTGGTGACATGGGCGCGCAGGTCATCACTCATCCCCGCGAGTGTCACAGACTCGCTTGTCGTTCCTTGGCTCCAAACCCAGTGTGAGCTGTGCGGGTGACACCACTACGTTCGGGCAATGCAACTCGACGCGAACATCGAACCAGATTCGAAAGACTGGACCTGGGTGCTCGAGCAGCAGTGCCCCGACTGCGGCTTCGACGCGTCGTCGTTCGACCCGGCGACCACGTCGAGCGCAGTGCTCGACAACGCGATGGCCTGGCTGGAGTTGCTCGACGACCCACGCGCCTCACAGCGCCCATCGCCGACCCAGTGGTCGGCGGTGGAGTATGCCTGCCACGTGCGCGACGTGTTCACGCTGTTCGCTCGGCGACTCGATCTGATGCTCACGCTCGACGACCCGCTGTTCGAGAACTGGGATCAAGACGTCACGGCAATCGAGCAGGACTACGCCCACGCCGACGCCGGAACCGTCGTGCAGGAACTCCATGTGGCGGCCCGCGACATCGCTGCCAGGTTCGGCGACGTGACCGCCGAACAATGGGAGCGGACCGGCCGCCGTAGCGACGGTGCCAAGTTCACTGTGGCGTCGTTCGCCAAGTACTTCATGCACGACCCAGTGCACCACGTACACGACGTCCGCCAGGGCTACGAAAGCCTGCGGCCATAACGCAAGGTGTCTGACACCTCGCGTTATGCCCCTTGCGTTATGCCCCTTGCGTTATGCGAGGTTGAGTTCGGTTACTGACACCTCTCGCAT
>DATKCX010000293.1:0-5665 GCA_035512975.1 Ilumatobacter sp. | reverse complement strand
GACCTTCCCGTCGAGTTTGAAGCGGTCGAGTACGGTCACTGTGGTTCCATTTCAGCTTCGTTGGTCGTGTCGGCTGGTGGATGGGAGCGCGCTCTATTGCCCGAACTTGTAGATGCGCTGGGCGTTTCCGCAGATGATCTTTGCCTTTTCGTCACCGGGCACATCGGCGAACGCCGCTTTGATCGACTTCCACGAGTACGGCCAGTCCGAGGTGATGTGCGGGTAATCGTTCGACCACATCATGCGCTCGACGCCGATGCGGTGACGGTTGGCGATGGCGTATGCGTCGTTGATGAACGTGGCCGGGAAGTGCTTGAGCATGTATTCGCTGGGCAGCATGGGCAACCTGTGGTCACGCAGCGACGAGTCTTTGTGGCGAAGGTAGTTGTCGTCGGCTTGTTCGGAAAAGTAGGGAAGCCAGCCGCAGTCGGTCTCTGTCATCGGAATGATGAGGTCGGGGAACCGGTCGAGGACGCCGCTGAAGATGAACTGCAGAATGCGTTGCGGGGCATCGTTGAAGTGCACCGTGCCGGGCAGGCCCTGGGCGCGAAGCTTCTCGGGCATGGTGTTGCCAAGTGCCACGTGAATGGTCAAGGGCAGGCCTGATTCCTGCACGCGAGCCCACACGGCGTCGTCTTCTGGTTCGATGAAGAGGGTGCCATTGGGGTAGCACTTCAGCATCAGAGCTTTGAAGCCGGGCAGGGTGAGGATTCGCTCGAGTTCCGCAACGGTGCTGTCGACGCCGCGGCTGGGGAGCATTGCGACGCCGCCGAGGCGGCTGGGGTCGTACGAGCAGAACTGCGACACCCAGTCGTTGTAGGCCCGCACGAGAGCAAGGTGAAGATCGTCGCTGGGGGCGGCGGTGATCCATTGGTGGATGCCGCTCGGGAACAGCACTTCGGCGTCGATTCCGTCAGCCTCCATCTCGGCGACTCTGGCCGACGGCTCGTAGCTGCCCTTGTTCAGGTCTTCGAAACGACACCATTCGCCGTGCTCCGCTGGCGGGCGACCGGCTGAAGAACCCCAGCCGAAGGTTTTCGGAGCTGGCGCAGCTTCCATCACCCATGCGTCGCCTTGTTCGAACGATTCGATGCGCGGGACCTGATCGAGAAACTTCGACTCGACCCTGCTGGTCCAGAGGTCGCCGGGCTCATTGAAGTGGCCGTCGGCCGAGATCAGCTTGTACGTAGTGGTGGGGGGCATGGAGAACTCCGGTCGTGATTGCGGACGCTTGCTGTTGACTTCAAACTATTATATGTTTAGAAGCAAAGTCAACCTCTGTGCCGGGACAACCGGAATGAACGACCTGGAATGAAAGACTTCTGATGCTCGACGACGCTCTCGATGCCGATCCCTCGAGACCCGCACCTCAGCGATGACCATCGAATCGATGCTCAATCTCGACCAGGGACTTCCTGACCCGCGCTTGTTCCCCGTCGAGCTGTTGCGCGAGACCATCGACGCCGTGTTACGCGACGACGGCACCGACGCGCTGCGCTACTACGGGGCGGGAGGGCCCAGCGAGATGCGACTCGGCAGCATCGGGCTGCGAACGGCTCTTGCGGACCGAACCGCGGCTCGTACCGGGCGTTCGGTCACGGCCGATTGCGTGATGTTGGCCAATGGCTCGACCGATGGGCTTGCCGTCGCGGTCAAAGCTTTGCTGGGCCCAGGCGATGGCGCGGTGGTGGAAGCGGCGACGTACCGGCACACGCGCACCTTCATGCGCGCCACCGGCGCCGTGGTGCGCTCCACGCCCATCGATGATGCAGGCATCGTGATCGACGAACTGGAGCGCACGCTCGATGGTCTCGACCGCGACGGACACCCAGCGCGCCTCATCTACACGATTCCGACCTTTCAATCGCCCACCGGTTCGGTGCTGCCACTCGATCGTCGAGTGGCGCTCGTCGAATTGGCGTCGCGGCGAGGCATCAAGGTGCTCGAAGACAACTGCTACTACGAGTTCGGGTACGACCGTCAGCCGCCGCCCACGTTGTTCGCACTCGACACCGGAGCGACGGTGGTTCACTCAGACAGCTTCAGCAAGTACGTGGCCCCGGGTGTGCGGATCGGTTGGGTGGTAGCGGACCCCGATGACATCGAGGCGCTCAGCCAAGCCCGCCAAGACTTCTCGGTCAGCCAGATTCTCGCTCGCACGATGGAACGATTCGTCGTCGAGGGACACCTCGACCGCCACATCGCGACGTTGCGAGGTCACTACCAACGCAAGTGTGAGCGCACCACGCAGCTGCTCAGGGAGCATTGCGGACAGCATGCGTCGTTCAACGCTCCACAAGGAGGGTTCTTCTTCTGGCTGACGTTGCACGGCGACACCGACGCAGAAGTTGTCACGCGGCTGCTCGCCGAGCGTGGCGTCGGTGTGCGAACGGGGGAGTGGTTCACCGATGAACCGTTCGGCAAGCGTCGACTGCGACTGTCGCCGATTCAGCTCGACGATGATCAACTCGAGCGAGGGATTACCATCCTCGGCGAGGTGTTGGCGACAACGGGTGCCGCCGGCGCGGGGTCTGGCGAGTGAACGATTCCAACGAGATGCTTCGCCCGCACGCGGCACCGGACATGGCCGGGTACTACTCGAGCCGCGGATGGTGGGGCGACGAAACGTTCCGAGGCGTGCTGAAACGTCACGCTGCCACGGATCCAGACGGTGTCGCGATCATCGAAGGCGACCAGCTGCTGACCTGGGCAGAGTACGACCGCCGGTCTGACAGCGCGGCCGCCGCGTTGGTGCAGCACGGGCTGCTTCCCGGTGACCGCGTTGCCGTGCTCGCTCCCGATGGGCCCTTGGTGCACGTGCTTTTCGTTGCCGCCGAGAAGGCTGGCTTGGTGGTGATGGCGATCGGGCCGCGCGCCGGCGAGCGCGAGATCGCTCATCTGGTGCGCGCATCGCAGGCGTCCACGCTGGTCACCGCTGCCGGTCACCGGGATGACGAGTTCCCCGGGTTCGTCGAGTCGATGCGTCGCGATCTACCCCACTTCCGGCACCATCTCGTTGCCACCGACGCCGGCCCCGTCACCATCGACGGAGTGGCGATCGCCGGTGTTGATGGCGCCGGTGTTGATGACGCCGGTGTTGATGGCGACGAACTGGTGGCGTTACTCGACGGTCGCGGCCCGGGGCCGAACGAGCTCTTCTTGTTGAACTCCACATCGGGCACGACCGGCTTGCCGAAGTGTGTCATGCACCATCAGAACCGGTGGTTCTACTTTCACCAGTTGGCCGTCGAGTCCGGCGGCCTGCGAAGCGACGACGTGTTCATGAGCGTCGTGCCTGCGCCGTTCGGCTTCGGGCTGTGGACGTCTCATGTGACGCCGCTGTTGCTCGGAGCTCCTACCGTGGTGCTCAGCCACTTCTCGCCCAAGACGATGATCGCAGCGATCGAGCGGCACCGAGTCTCAGTGCTCGCCGCAGTGAGCACGCAGTTCATCATGATGCTCAACGAGCCGTCGCTCGGAGAGCACGATCTGAGCTCCCTTCGAGCGCTGTTCACCGGCGGCGAAGCGGTGCCGCGCCAACGGGCGGCAGAGTTCGAGGAACAGACCGGGGCTCGGGTGTTGCAGTTCTACGGATCGAATGAAACCGGAGCGTTGAGCCGAACCACGCTCACCGACGATGCAAACACCCGTTGGGAGACCGCCGGGCACGTCATCGACGACATGACGGTGCGGCTGATCGACGAGGCTGGCAACGACGTCACGAGCACCGGCGGGCCGGGCCAGCCGGTGTGCCTGGGCCCGGCGACCTGCCTCGGCTACTACGACGACGACGAGGCAAACCGCACGTTGGTCCGTCCCGATGGATGGATGACCACTGGCGACATCGCCCTGCTCGACGGGGCGGGTCGGCTCAGCATCGTCGGCCGCACGTCCGACATCATCATTCGTGGGGGCAAGAACATCAGTGCGCCCGCCGTGGAGGCCGAAGTCCTCACGCACCCGATGGTGGCGTTGGCTGCGGCAGTGGCCGTGCCCGACCCGACCTTCGGTGAGCGGGTGTGTGTGGTCGTGTCGAGTGTCGACGGCCATCCACTCACACTTGAAGACATCACCGATCACCTTCGCCAGCGTGGCGTCACCAAAGAGTGGTGGCCCGAGTACTTCGTGCTCCTCCCAGAGTTGCCGCGTGCCTCCGGCGGCAAGATTGCCAAGGCGGAGCTGCGCGAGATGGTCAAGCAGCGCTTCGCCACTGAAGGCAGCTGATCGCATTCCCGTCTCCTGGGCAGACGGGAATTGGCATCGCTGCGGCGATGTGGCTAGGCAATGGGAATGACCGATCAGCGGCCCGTCACCACGTCTCGCGCCCGCTGGGTTGCTCCCGATGGCACCGGGGCCCTGATCTTCGATTGCGACGGCACCCTGGCAGACACGATGCCGTCGCACTATGTGGCTTGGTCACAGATGGTGGCCCGACACGGCATCCCGTTCTCCGAGCAACGTTTCTACGAGCTCGGCGGCGTTCCGTCGGATCGGATCATTGCGATCTTGAGTGACGAATCGGGCGTGGCTGTCGATGACGTCGCTTCGATGGTCGCGTACAAGGAGCAGCTGTATGTCGATTCCATCGGCGGCGTGCGGCGCGTGGACGAAGTGTGTGAGGTGGCCGAGCGGTACCACGGAGTGCTTCCGATGGCGGTGGCCAGCGGGGGAGAGCGTGAGATCGTGGCGCACACGCTGACCGCCATCGGCGTGGACCATCTCTTCGATGCCGTCGTCGGGGCCGAAGACACGAGTCGCCACAAGCCCGACCCCGACCCGTTCCTCGAAGCCGCCCGACGGCTTGGCGTTCCTCCATCACAGTGCGTCGTGTTCGAAGACACCGATCTCGGGCTGCTTGCCGCCAGCCGAGCGGGAATGCTGGGAGTCGACATCCGCCCCTGGCGAATCCCGTCGTAGCCCAGCCCACCGGCGCCAGGTCGCGCCCTCACTGTCGAGGATGACTGCCACACCCCTTGGTCATACTTGGGGGATGGAGATGTCGCAAACGACGGTGATCGATGCCGGGCTCAGCGCCGGTCAGCGTGTACGTGCGATGGTGAGTCAACCTGTAAGCGGGATTCTGTCGTGCTTGCGCACGGGTAGCCATCCATCTGTGCGGTCTACCCGGAAGTATCGAGCGGGCCGCTCACTTCCTGCTTGACCTTGCTCCGAGTGGGGTTTGCCAAGCCGTGCGAGTCGCCTCGCACGCTGGTGCGCTCTTACCGCACCGTTTCACCCTTGCCGTCCGGTCGTGAGACCTTCCGGCGGTCTGTTTTCTGTTGCACTTGTCCGTCAGGTCGCCCCGACCTGGCTCTCGCCAGCACTCTGCCCTGTGGAGTCCCGACTTTCCTCGACATGGGTACCGACAACGCCGGTGCCATGCCGCGACTACCCGGTCAACTCACCATCGCTCGGGCAGTGTACGGCGAGTGGTGAGTGGGTCCGCCAACGACGCCCAACGTCGTGACAAGCTTGCTGCGTGTTCCCCCATGTTCGCTCCCTCTTCGTTGCAGCCGCGCCCGTCGACACCGCTCCCGTTGCCACGGTGCCGCCCGCGCTGCCCGAGCCGAACAGCTCTGCGAGCACCATCTCCGACGTGTTCTCCACCGTCGCAGACAACCTGGGGAAGAACGGGTACCAGACCGGAGTGGCGCTGGTGGTCATG
>DATKCX010000292.1:0-10037 GCA_035512975.1 Ilumatobacter sp. | reverse complement strand
GCAACCCGCCCTACGTGGCCGTGGCATCACCGTTGCTCGCCGAAAGTGTCGCTCAGTGGGAGCCGGCGAGCGCGCTCTTCGCAGGCACCGACGGCCTCGACGACATTCGGTTCCTCGTGGCGCATGCCGAGGACCACCTGGCTGTGGGAGGCTGGTTGGTGCTCGAGATCGGTACCGACCAGGGTCAAGCGGTGCAGGCGCTTCTCTACGCAGCAGGATTCTGCGAGATCGAGATCCGCCAAGACGTCGCCGGGCACGATCGAATCGCGATCGGTCGCGCCGACCCGATCAGAGGGATCCTTAGTACATCCGGTCGCTAGCGCCGCTCGTGGCACCGCGGGCGGTGGCCAGCTCGCTGGCAAGACCGATCGTCATGGCCAACAGATCGGCGGTGACGGTGACCATTCGGAAGCCTTGCTCGAGCCGCTTGGGCGTGAGGGCACCAGTGGCGTGGATTCCAGGCACGATTCCGTGGCGTTGGCAGCCAGCGACGATTGCGGCCAATGCATCGTCGAACAGGGGGTCGCCGTCTTGGTTGCCGGGCTCGAGCCCGAGACTGATCGACAAATCGGCAGGACCGACATAGATGGCGTCGATGCCAGCCACGCTGAGGATGTCGTCGAGATTCGAGATGGCCTCGACCGTTTCGATCATCGGGATGCAGGCGATGTTGTCGTGGGCCCACGTGCGATTGTCGGCGTGGCGCATGTTTGGCATCACCGGCCCCCAACTGCGCGAGCCGGCTGGGGCGTATCGACAAGAACGAACGACTGCCTCGGCCTGGTCGCGAGTGTTGACCATGGGGACGATGACGCCGTGTGAACCGGCGTCGAGCGTCTTGCCGATGATGCCGGGTTCGTTCCACGGCACTCTGGCGATCGGAACCCCGCCGCCGAGTTCTACTCCTTGCACCATGCCAACCAACGACGAGTAGTCGATCGCTCCGTGCTGCATGTCGATGCACACATAGTCGAATCCGGAACGGGCGGCGGCCTCAGCCGACACGCTGCTCGGGTTCGACAGCCACACTCCCAGCGTCGAGTTGCCGGTGCTCCAGTTCTTGCGAAGGCTCATGGTGAAACGACCGTAGCCGGTCGGCCCTCCAGCACGGCAAGGGCGTTCTCGATGGCGTGCTCGTACAACCGGCGACGTCCCGCCACGCTGGCAGACGCGATGTGTGGGGTCACCACCACGTTCGGTCGAGTGAGCAACGGATGCCCAGTGGGGAGCGGTTCCGGCTCGGTCACGTCGAGGCCAGCACCAGCGATATGTCCGGAATCGATCGCGGCGAGCAGCGCGTCATGGTCGACGAGCGCGCCGCGAGCGCAGTTCACCAGGTATGCACCAGGCTTCATGGCAGCCAGGGTGTCCGCGTTGATCAGGTGGTACGTCGATGGCAGAGCCGGCGCGTGCAACGAGATGACGTCGCTCGACGCGAGGAGCTCGTCGAAGGACACGATCGTGACGCCAGCCACCGGCGATTCCTCCACCACGGGGTCGGCCGCGATGACCTCCATGCCCAAGGCCTGCGCTGCGGCGGCGACCCGACAAGCGATACGTCCCAGCCCGACGAGACCGAGCGTGTTCCCATCGAGTTCGAGTGATCGGCCGACCGGCTCGCCAGGTAGCCCAGACAGGGCCCGGGCGATCTGATGGGGCAGATGCTTCGTCACGGCGAACAGCAGTGCCATCGTGTGCTCGGCGGTGGACACCATCGGCGCAAGCGGAGCGTTGCAGACCACGACGCCTCGCGCTGTCGCGTCGGCCACGTTCACGTTGTCGTAACCCACCCCAACCCGTGAGATGACGACGAGACTCGGTGCGAGCGCGAAGGCTTCGGCGTTCCACGGTCGAGTGGCACCGGCGATGACCGCGCTGGCCGCATCGAGTCCTTCGTCGCTGCCGAGCCCCACCAAGGTCGCTCGCCCGACGACGAGATCGCGGTACAGGTCGGGAAACGGGTGATCCACGAACAGCAATGGAAGGTCGGCCATCTTCCGGAAGCTAGCGTTCTGGGCACCATGACTGACGATCAGCTCGCTTCGTATCGCGCCAGCATCGACAACATCGACGCAGCATTGATCCACCTGTTGGCAGAGAGATTCAAAGTCACGCAGGCCGTCGGGGTGTACAAGGCCCAGGCCGGCCTGCCCGCTGCGGACCCTGACCGGGAAGACCGTCAGGTCACACGGCTACGGTCGCTGGCCGAGCAAGCGGGCCTCGATCCGGTGTTCTCCGAGAAGTTTCTCCGGTTCATCGTTGCTGAAGTGATTCACCATCATCAACGAATCGCCGAGCAGGAGCCGTCTCTCGGCGATTGAATCGAGGGCGTCATGCCCGAACAATTCGACATCGCGGTGATCGGCGGCGGCCCAGCTGGCGCTGCGGTGGGAATTCGGGCGGCCCGTGCGGGCGCACGCGTCGTGATCGTGGAGAAGGGTGAGCACGGGCGCGACAAGATCTGTGGAGATGGGCTGACTCCGCGAGCGGTCGCCGCGCTGAACGAGTTGGACATTCCGCTCGACGGGGCACACCGAATCGACGGGTTGCGCATGATCGCAGGAAAGCGCGTGCGCGAGCTGCCCTGGCCAGGTGGCGACCGGTTTCCCAGTCACGGTGCGGTGTGGCCCCGTCGCAAGCTCGACGCCGCGCTGATCGACGCCGCTGCTGAAGCCGGGGCCGACGTTCGTTTCTCCACCATCGGCGAACCGATGCTCGACGGCAACGGCCGAGCGATCGGCGTGCGTGCCGCCACCGACGGCCCGACCGGCACGACGACCGACATCCATGCTGACTTGATCGTCGCCGCGACGGGCGCGCCGGGTGCTGTAGCGCGGCTGCTCGGTGCCGAGCGTGACCCGAACGAGCCGTACGGCTTGGCCATCCGTGCGTATGTGGAGAGCCCTCGACACGACGATCGTCACCTCGAAGCTTGCCTCACCGTGCGCGACGACGCCGGCACGTGGGTTCCCGGATACGGCTGGATGTTCCCGTGCGGCGACGGAACCGTGAACATCGGTGTCGGTGCGTTGTCGACGATGAAGGGTTTCAAGAGCCTGAATCTGAACCATCTGCTCCAGAACTACCGCTCGCTCGTGAACGACTCGTGGCAGATCGGGCCCAACCTCGAGCGCCCGCGGGCGTGGCGTCTCCCGATGAGCGCCATGAAGCGGCACGGCCCCGGTTGGGTTGCGATCGGAGACGCCGCTGGCCTGGTGAACCCGATGAATGGCGAAGGAATCGACTACGGCCTGGAATCGGGCATGCTCGCGGCAGATCTGTTCCTCGCCAACCCGGCCACCGCACCCGAACAGTACGACGCACAGGTGGGTGCCCGGTTCGACAGCTTCCTGCGCACTGGTCGCCGATTTGCGTTCCTCATCGGCCACCCGGGCCTCATGCGAACCGGGCTGCGGTTTGCGGTTGGCACCCAAGGCATCGCCAAGATCACCCTGCAGGTGATGGGCAACCTCGTCGACGCAGACACCCCGGGAGCCGCCGGTCGCACGCTCCGGGTCGCCGACAAAACGCTTGCTTTCGGCGACCCGTTGCTGCGCCGTACCAGAGCCCGCGCCTGACGAATCACCTATCGCGACACGTCCAGAGAGGCTTGGTACGGTTGCGCCCGTGACACAATCGGCGACCATGGGGAATGGGCATCCAGTGTTGGGGTTTGGGATCGATATCGGCGGCACCGGGATGAAGGCTGCGCCCGTCGATCTGGCCACAGGTGAACTCACCGCAGAGCGGTGTCGATTCGACACACCGAAGCCGGCCACGCCGGAGGCCATGGCGAAGATCGCGCACGAACTGGTGCGGCATCACAAATGGAAGGGGCCGGTGGGAATCTGCATGCCAACGGTCGTGGCCCATGGCGTCGTGCACAGCGCGGCTAACATCGACAAGTCCTGGATCGACGTCAACGCTGATGCACTGTTCACCGAAGCGATCGGTGCGCCCGTCGCAGTGATCAACGACGCCGATGCCGCGGGCGCTGCCGAGGTGACGTGGGGTGTCGGTAAGGGACGTTCGGGGGTGGTGATATGCCTGACGTTTGGTACGGGTATCGGCTCTGGCATGTTCTTCGATGGTGTGCTCGTTCCGAACACCGAACTCGGCCACCTCGAGCTCGACGGTTTCGATGCCGAGTCGAAGGCCGCGGCAAGCGCTCGATCGCGAGATGACATCTCGTGGAAGGAATGGGCGGACCGAGTCGACCACTACCTCAAACACGTGGTGAAACTGTTCTCACCGGAACTCATCATCCTCGGTGGTGGCGCGAGCAAGACGCCAGAGAAGTGGGTGCCACGTCTCGACCCGGGATGTGAAGTTCAGGTGGCTGCGCTGGCGAACAACGCAGGCATCGCCGGTGCCGCGCAGCTCGCCCCGCTGGCCACGTGGGCAACCGATGATGCTTGAGCCACAACGCTTGTGGGACGGAGTGGCCCCCGGCTCGGCGTAGCAAATGCTCAGCTGGCGGGCTCGGACTGCGACTGTCGTCGTCGGCAGCCGGGCGGGTCATGCCGTAGACGGGTTCGATCACTGCGAGCGCTTCGGTGGCAGCTTGCGCCACGGCCGCCCGCAGCTCGGGTGGCTGCAAGACCACGAACCGCCAGGCTTGAAAGTTCGCTCCTGACGGAGCCCAGGTCGCCGCTTCGAGGCAACGATTCAGCGTGGGTTCGTCGACGGGTTCGTTTGTGAATCGGCGAATTGACCGCGACGTCGACATCGTCTCCCAAACGTCGGTCGTGTCAGCTCGTGAGTGCCCCTGCTCGCGTGTCACGCCGCCACGGTAGACCAGCCGAGCCATCCCTACCCCAGACATCCCTACCCAGACATTGCGGGGCGTCGCCGCTGGCGAACGGCGATCACGACGAAGGTCAAGATCGTCAACGGCAGCGTGAATCCGAGCACGCCCACCGCATAGGTGCTTCGGATGGCATGGTCGGCGCTGTCGATGACGAGCCATGCGACATAGGCGAGGTAGCCCAGGAGGAAGACCCACCCTTCCCAGCGCGCGATGACGTGTCCGTTTGCAAAGATCGGCAGACAAGCGATGGCGACGCCGATCATCACTGGCATGTCGACCGAGAGAGCGCCCGGGGAGACGCCGATCGCCGACGGCGAGATCAACGACGTGAGACCCAGCACCGCCATGATGTTGAACAGGTTGGAACCGACGGCGTTGCCGACCGCCAAGTCGCGCTCTCCACGCATGGCGGCAAGCACTGACGTTGCAATCTCGGGCAGCGATGTACCAACGGCGACCACGGTGAGCCCGATCACGAGTTGGCTGACACCGACGGACTCAGCGATGTCGGTCGCCGCCTCCACCAGGGCCGTGGATCCGATGACCAGCAGCACCAGCCCGGCAGCGACAAACCCGACGTCGTGCCAGACCGATGTCGTCCCCAGTACCGCTTCATCGAGATCGATATCGAGATCCATGGCGACCGACTCGCCAGCCTCGGCACCTCGGCGCGTGGTGATGACGGTCCAGGCGATGTAGACGACGAGACCGACGAACAACACGGCACCTTCCCAGCGCTCGAGTTGTTTGTCATAGCTGAAACCGAACAACACCAGCGACAACCCGACCATGATCGGGACGTCGATGCGAACGATGCGTCGGTCGACGACCAACCCGGCACCGACGACCGCCGACAGCCCAAGGACCAGAAGTACGTTGGCGATGTTCGAACCGACCACGTTGCCGATCGCAAGGTCGGCCTGGTCGCGAAAACCCGCACCGAGGCTGACCGCCAGCTCCGGAGCGCTGGTGCCGAACGCCACGACTGTGAGCCCGATGACGACGGACGACAGCCCAGTTCGGGCAGCTATCCGGGCAGCGCCTCTGACGAGCGCTTCCGCTCCCGCGACGAGCGCCACCACTCCGACGACGAAGAACAGAACAGTGAGCACAGACATAACGGGTCCACAGTGTGGCGGGTGGACGGGCGAATGCCCACCGGTGCCAGGAAGGGGTCAGACCCCTTCTTGTCAGAAGGCCTTCAGCTGCGCGGCCAACTCCGTCTGGTACGCCTCGGCCCGACGCATCTTGATGTGCTCGTAGCCGCGCACCTGGTCGGGGAGTGCGGCGATCGTTGCCGCCGCGGCAATGTTGTCGTGAGACAGTTTGCTCAACAGTTGCGCGATCGCACGTTCGTACTCCGGGATCATGGCCCGCTCGGTTCGTCTCACCTTGGCGTACCCGAACGGGTCGACGTGTGTGCCTCGAACGCGCTTCATCGCACGGAGCACCGTGAAGGACGGAGCACCGAGCTTGCGGAATTTCATCTTGCTGTCGACACCCATCGATCGCAACGCTGGCGGGTGGAGGTGGTAGGTGACTTCGGTCTTCGGTCCGCCCACGGCGCGGTATCGCTCTTGTGACTCGGGCAGCAACGCCAGGCGAGCCACCTCGTACTCGTCTTTGTATGCCATGAGCTTGTACAGGTTGCGGGCTACGGCATCGGTGAGTGCGGTCGACGACTGATCGACGGTGCCTTCGGCCCTTCGAACCCCGTCGACCAGCTTCCGATATCGCTCTGCGTACGCGCTGTCTTGGTAATCGACGAGGTCGTCAGCGAACCGCGAGATCATCTGGTCGAGCGACTCGATGCGCGGGGCTTGAATGCTGGCAACGGCTTCCACGACCGACGGCTCCACCGCCCATTGGCGCCCGAAACGGAACGCTGCGATGTTCTGCTTCACCGCCACGCCGTTGAGTTCGATCGCGCGTTCCAGACTGTCGGGGCTGAGCGGCAGCGCTCCGCTCTGCACGGCGACGCCGAGCGCCAGCACGTTGGCTGATGTGGCCGAGCCGAAGATGCCGCTCGTGATCGCAGCGGCATCGAGATAGCGATTGACATCGGGGCGCGACACCGAATCGAGTCGTTCCCGCAGCGTGGTGAGCTCGGGGTACGACAGCTGGTTCGGGTGCACGACGAGCGAACCCGTGGGAACGACGTCGACCGAGCCGATCACGATGGTGCGACCGGCCGACGATCCCTCGCGATGGCTGTCACTTGCCGCCGCGAGGAGGTCGAACGCAAGGAAACAATCGACCCCTGCGGCGCTGGCATGGTTCGACGCCGTTGGGCCGTCGCGGGAGATGCGCACGTCACTGGTAACCGGGCCCGCCTTCTGCGAGAGCCCTGTTTGATCGAGGCCACGAACGTGCAGTCCGTCGAACATCGCGGCGGTGCCGATGAGTTGGCTGATCGTGATCACACCCGTGCCGCCGATGCCCGACAGGCGCACCGTGAAGTTGTCGGCGTTGGTCAGAGCCGACGGCGCGGGCAACCGGTCGGGCCCTGGTGCCGCCGGGGCGTCCCGTTTTGCGGCCTTGTCGTCTGGGTTCACCGACACCGTTGCAAACGCCGGACAGTCGCCCTTCATGCACGAGAAGTCGTAGTTGCAGCTCGTCTGGTCGATCGTGGTCTTTCGACCGTACGGCGTTCCGATCGGTTGCACCGACAAGCAGTTCGACACGTCGCCGCAGTCTCCGCAACCTTCACAAATTCGTTCGTTGATGACCACCCGAAACGGCGGTTTCGCGATGAGTCCGCGACTGCGTGCTCGGCGTTTTTCGGCCGCGCACTCCTGGTCGTGGATCAGCACCGTGGTGCCCCGCACCTTCGCCAGCACGCTCTGCGCTTCGGCAAGTCGCGTCCGATCCCACACCTCCACGCTGGCGGGCCAACTCACCCCACCGAACCGATCCGGTTCGTCGCTCGTGACGATGATCCGCTTCACGCCAGTGGCCATGAGCATCTTCGCGATGTTGGGGACATCGACGGCCCCCTCCGCATCTTGGCCGCCTGTCATCGCCACGGTGCCGTTGTGGAGCAGCTTGTAGGTGATGTCGATGCCGGCGGCGACGGCGGCGCGGATCGCCACCGAACCTGAATGAAAGAACGTCCCGTCACCGAGATTTTGCACCAGGTGCTGGCGCTCGACAAACGGGGCCATGCCGATCCATTGCGCGCCCTCGTTGCCCATGCAGGTGAGGCCGACGACGTCGCCGATGCGCTCTGGCTCCATGAACGCCACCATCGCGTGGCAACCGATGCCGCCGCCAACGAGCGTGCCGGGCTCGACCCTGGTGCTCGCGTTGTGCGGGCAGCCCGAGCAGAAGTACGGGGATCGTTCCACGCTGAGCGGGATCCGCTCGCGCTCCATCTTGGCTCGCTCGGGCGTCAGCCGGTCGGCCAGCCGCTTCGACAGGTGATACCGCAGCGGTGCCGCGAGTCGATCGGCGTCGAGCATGCCGTGGTACGGCACGAGCACATTCCCGTGCTCGTCGCGCTTACCCCACACCTTGGGCCGGACGGCGGCGTCGTACAGCGCATCGCGGATGAGCAGTTCGAGCGTTGCGTTCTTCTCTTCGATCACCAGCACATCGGTCAGGCCGTCGGCGAACTCGCGGACCACGTGTTTGTCGAGGCTGATCGGGGCGAGCAACTGGAAGAGCCGGATCCCAGCCGATCGCAACGCGTCGTCGTCGGCGAACCCCAGAATCTGCAAGGCCTCGCGCGTCTCGTTGTACGTGTGGCCGCATGCGGCGATGCCGATCCAGTCGTCGGCGCTGTGAACTGTCACCCGGTTGAGTCGGTTCAGCGCGGCGTACTCACGTGCCAAGTCGGTGCGCACCTCATGGAATTCGCGTTCCATGTCGAGGGTGTACGGAGTGATCAGTCGGCCGTTCGGCTGCGGTCGGAACGGCACGCCATTCACCTCGATGGTGGGGATGATCGGCACCACTCGTTCCGGGTGAACGTCGATCGTTCCCGTGCCATCGGCCACCGGCGTGACGAGTTTGAGGCCCGCCCACAATCCGCACGCGCGACTGAGCGCCACCGCATGACGGCCGAGGTCGAGCGCTTCTTGCACGTCGCCGGGGAACAGAATCGGCATGTGGAGGTCGACCATCGTCGCGTCGCTCGATGACGGCAACGTGGACGACTTGGCACTGGGGTCGTCGCCGACGACGGCGACCACGCCGCCATGCGGAGCGGTGCTGGCGAACACGGCGTGCCTGATGGCGTCGGACGCGCGGTCGATGCCTGGACCCTTGCCGTACCACACACCGAGGACCCCGTCGTATTTGCAGTCGTCGAGCGTGACGGCGAGTTGGCTGCCCATCACCGCGGTGGCGGCCAGTTCCTCGTTGACTCCCGGCTGGTTGACGATCGGCAGGTCGGGCACCGTGCGGCGCGCCCGATCGACCTCCTCACCGAACATGCCCACCGGCGACCCCTGGTAGCCGCTGATGAACGCGGCGGTGTTCAAGCCGTGACGCCGGTCGATACGCAGCTGGTCGACCGGGAGACGTGCGATCGCTTGAACGCCGGACACGAAAATCGTTCCGTCTTCGCGTCGGTACCGATCTGCAATCTCGTAGTCGGTTGCGGCCGGACGAGCAGTGTCAGTCACCGGCCCAGTCTGCCCCAAGTCGCCCTGTGAGAACGGGCGGGAGCACGTCGAAATCCAGCGGCCTAGGCCGAGCGGAGACCGTTGGGAAGATGGGCGATCAAGTCGGTGCGCCCACGCGCGTTCTCCACGACCACACATCCCATCGCTTCGCCAGCCCTTCGAGCTGCCTTGCTACGGCGGGTCGTGCGCATGACCACTCGCGAGTAGTCGAGGGCAATCGCACGATCGAGCGCCGCCTTGCCCAGCAAGGTTCCGATACCCAAACCTCGAAAGTCCGCAAGTACCGCGATGTGCATCTCGCCGTGCTGGTCGATGCGGACCAACCCGACGACGTGCCCGCATTCGATGGCGGCGAGACGGAAACCGTCACGCTCCATGAGTGCGCGGAGGAGTGATGGGAATGGTTTGGGATTGGCGGATGCGGTGGGGCCGAAGTAGCGCCGTTCGGCGTTCAGGACGCCGAAAAATGCGTCGACATCGCGGTCGAGTGCAGGGTGGTCAGCCGCGACGATGCGGCAGGGCTGATCAGGCTCGGTAGATGGAGGGTTGGTGACGAGCTGGATGTTGGTGGTCGTCTTCATGAATCCATCATGACGACG
>DATKCX010000291.1:0-3702 GCA_035512975.1 Ilumatobacter sp. | reverse complement strand
GCGGTTTTGGCCTCGCGAGTGCCACCGTGTCTACTGGCGAGCAGCCGGTCTACATCGCCATCGACCCGTGTCGCCTCACCGACACCCGGCCGGAGTTCTTGGTGGGACCACGAGCCACTCCGTACGGCCCGGCTGAAACCGTGACCTGGGTCGGCACGGGCCTCCAGGGCAACTGCAACGTTCCTGCCGGCGTCAGCGCGCTGGTGATGAACGTCACGGCCATCGACGCCACATTGCCGACCTATCTGCAGTTTGCACCGGGCAACACCGTCACACCTGGTGGAGCGTCGAGCCTCAACCCGGTTCCGGGCGAGCCACCCACGCCGAACGCGGTGACCATCCCCATCGACGACGAGGGCGAGTTCTCCATCTACAACCTCCAAGGAACCGTCGACGTGATCATCGACGTCGTTGGCTACTACGACGACCACGAGCACACCGGAGCCGACATCGAGGATCTCAGCCTCGAGGGCGTCGACATCATGAACAGCACGATCAGCAGCGCGAAGCTGTCGAACGAGCCTGGGATCAGCTTCACCACCGACGGCGGCACTCGAGACGTCACCACCGCTGAGGACGTCTTCTCGACCGTCCGCATCCGCCCACCATCCAACGGTTTGGTCAAAGTGCACGCCACCGTGGACTGGGGCGGCGACGCCGTCGGAACGACCAGCCAGCTCAGGTGCAGCATATCTGAGGGCAGTACCCACACCGCTCCCGTGTTCCGTGACGCCGCTACGATCTCGGGTGGTTTGGCCCACACCTTCGCTCTCGAAGCCGTCTTCCCGGTCGACGCATACACCGGCCTCTTCATCTCCGGCGATCCGTTCAACCTCGTGTGCAACATGTCGAGCAACGAAGGCTCGGTCTACCGCACCCAGATGTCGGCGACTTTCTACCCGACCTCGTACGCACCGGGCAACCTCCTCTTGGAGCCGATCTTCCCGATCGGACTCGACGAGCCGGCAGCGGGCGACGAGGTCTGATTGGTCACGACCTGACGAACACCTAACTACCAACACCGAGCAGGCCGCTCCCGGATCGTTCCGGGGGCGGCCTGTTCCGCGTCTGGGTTGCAGTCCGGCCCGTGTGAGCGGCGCGCCGGGTAGCTCAAAGAATCGTCGAGAAAAGTGCGAGAAGTCTGTGGGGCGGTGCTCTGGACTGACATGCAAAACAACTCCGCCACCAACTCCAACTCCACCGCCAACTCCATCACGGCCTCCGCCGACACCGCTGTCGCCACAGCATCGAGCACCCACAACGGATTCCTGCGCACCCGATGGGCCGCCGTTGGGGCCGCCATTGCGGTCTCAGTCGGCGCGGGTGGCTTCGGCCTCGCCCAGGCAACCGTCGACTCCGGCCCCATGCCGGTGTACATCGCCATGGAGCCGTGCCGCCTGCTCGACACTCGACCTGAGTTCCAGGTCGGCGACCGGGGAACACCCCTGGGTGCCGACGAGACCGTCACCGTGGTGGGCACCGGTCCTCAAGGCAGCTGCGACGTGCCCGTCGGCGTCAACTCTCTGGCGATGAATGTCACCGCCCTCGACGCCACCGCACCGACGTTCCTCCGGTTTGCACCGGGGAACAGCGTCCCGGCCGGCGAGGGTTCGAGCTTGAACCCCGTTCCTGGTCAGCCGCCCACGCCGAACGCCGTCACGACGTTGATCGACGCCGAAGGCGAGTTCGCGATGTACAACCTCGCCGGGTCAGTCGATGTGGTCATCGACATCGTCGGGTACTACGACGATCACGTGCACACTGGGGACGACATCGTGAACGGATCGCTGACCCGGGTCGACCTCGCCGACGAGCCAGGTGTCGCCTACGCCACAACGCCAAACCTGAACGCGATCGCCGGCGTCGACCTGATCACTTCGGTCGATCTTCATGCACCGTCGAACGGCCACGTCGTCGTCACAGCGAATGCGGTGATCGACTTCACGTCGGGTGCCATCGACCAGATCTCCTGTTTCATCACCGACGGCAGCGATCACCTCAGCACCGAGCTGCAGACCATCGTCACCGAGCCGGCATCGGCATACGCCCAATCACTGTCGATCACCCGCTCGTGTCCCGTCAGCGCAGCCGGAGAGGTCACCTACCAGCTCTTCTGCCAGTCGTTCAGCGGTACGGCGGCGGCGTCGCAAGCCCACATCACGGCTACCTACCTTCCCACCTGGTACGGCGACATCGGCCTCGGCCCAATCGGCCCGATCGGCCCGATCGAAGTCAGCCCCTGATCCACACCAGACACCACGGGTCGAATGATCCTGGTATCAGCAGGCCGCTCCCGGATGATGCCCGGGAGCGGCCTGCGCCGCGTCTGCGCAGTGTTCTACCGGCGGACAGTGGTGCCGTCTTTGGTGGTCTCCACCAGCCAGCCGGCAGCCTGCAGCTCCGCCCGGATGGAGTCGGCCGCCGCAAAGTCCTTCGCCGCACGCGCCGTGTCGAGAGCGGCGGCCCGAACGAGCACGTCGGCGGGAACATCGCTGACCGAGCCGAGCACCAAACCGAATACGTTCGCGATCTCGTGCACTGCGGCCACGAGTCCGGGAGCCGACGGGTCACCGGCGTCGAGAGCAGCGTTGGCCCGACGCACGGTGTCGAACAACAATGCTGTCGCCTTCGGGGTATCGAGGTCGTCATCCATCGCCGCCCGAAAAGCGTCGAGCACCGCACGATCCGACTCGCTCGGAGATACCTCGGCGGTGCGCGCTGCAAATGCGTCGAGACCCGACATTGCCTTCGTTGCAGCGTCCAATGTGTCGCCGTTGACACTGATCGGGCTGCTGTATCTCGATTGCAACAACACCATCCGGTAGGCGCGCGTGTCGTAGTGGTGGATCAGATCGAGCAAGTTGTTGACGTTGCCGAGTGACTTCGACATCTTCTCGCCTTCGGCATCGACGATGAAACCGTGGTGCATCCAGTGGTTGGCGAACTGCTTGCCGAGCGCGACCGCTTGCGCGCGTTCGTTCTCGTGATGGGGAAAGCGAAGATCTTGGCCGCCGCAATGCAGGTCGAACCCCTCCCCCAACAGATCGAGGCTCATCACCACGCACTCGGAATGCCACCCAGGGCGGCCATCGCCCCACGGCGATGGCCACGCCGGTTCACCGGGTTTCGAGAACTTCCAGAGCACGAAGTCGGCGGGGTGACGCTTCTCGTCGGCACCGAACACCTCGCGTTCGCCGCCGCCGGCCAACATGTCGTCGATGTCTTGGTGCGCGAGCAGCCCGTAATCGTCGACGGTTTCCACCGAGAGGTAGATGCCGTCGTCGGTGACGTAAGCGCTCTCGCGTTGAATGAGCTCACCAATCATCGCCACCATCTCATCGACGTACTCGGTGGCGTGTGGAACATCGGTGGGGCGGGCCACGTTGATGCCTGCCATCGCTTCGAACCACACCCGTTCGCACTTCGTGGTGATGTCTTGCCACGGGCGACCCTCGCGCTCGGCCCGGGCGATGATCTTGTCTTCGATGTCGGTGATATTCGACACCAACCGCACCTCGAGACCGGTCCACTCCAGGTAGCGACGGAGGATGTCGTACTCCAGCGTTGCCCGACCGTGGCCGATGTGGGGCGGGCCGTACACCGTAGGGCCGCACAGGTAGATGCTCACCTTGCCGGGCTCGCGCAGTGCGAGTTCACGGACCTCTCGGGTGGCGGTGTCGTGCAGGCGCAGCATGCTCGCAA
>DATKCX010000290.1:0-2617 GCA_035512975.1 Ilumatobacter sp. | reverse complement strand
TGACGCGAGATCGCGGTGCGGTATGCGGGACTCTCTACTTGCCCGAAGCTTTGGCTCGCATAGAACTGCATCGAAGTCCGGTATTGCAGATCGATCAACGGCACGTTCCACCCGTCAAACACGACGCGCAACTGTGCATGTTCGAGCCAGTTCTCTGGCGCACTGACCTGGAGTCGCGGTCCCCAGACGATCTCAATCCGGTAGTCGGCGTTCGGCTGCGGAGTCCCCGAGAAGTTCGACCACGAGGCGCCCGACTTCTCTTGAGTAACGACGCTCTTGATGCTCCAGAATTGAATCGTTGACCAAAGTGGGACGCTAACGTTTGACATCCCCTGCGACCTCCTCATGTCTCGCCGTATGGCACCGCGGTCGATCTGAAGCTGTGCCAACGGTCCGCGGTGATCCGACAGTGCCTCTTTCCATCGCTGGACGCGTCGTTGAGCTCGAAGTCGCCTAGGTGGCAGCCGCAGGCCGGACGAACACCTTCTCAAGAATCGGAAACAGAATGGTGGTCGCGATCAGCGCGAGCGATCCCCACATAGGCTGATACCAAGACATCTGCTCGAACGGCCCGCCCATCGCGAACACCCAGACGATGAGTGCCACGGGGGCAACGAGCGTCTGATACCACGCAATCGGCTTGCCCGGCTCGCGGGTCGCGACGGCAATCCACAAGGGCGCGGCCAGGAACAGGAACACCACCCAGACCCAGTGGGCTGTGTTTCGCGCAGCTTCACCTGAGGCAGCCGCGATGATTCCGGCCCCAGCAAGGTAGGCGGCGTTGATCTCCGCGGGGATGTACTTCACTAACTTCGCGATGAAGCTGTCTTCGTTAGTTTCGCCCCCTCCGCCCATCGCCATCGGTGCGGGCTCGCTTGCCGTGATAACGCGAGGCCTAAGAGCCATGTGTTTGGTCCTCCTCCTTCAATTCGCCCAAGTAGCGTCGTCATTCGAACCGTCGAACAGCGCGAGGTAATGGGCAAGCGTGAACTGCTCAAGATGCTGTCTTGCGATCTCCGGGCTGATGAAGCCAAAGCCGACTTCGTGCGCGCCGTACCCCGGCATCTCCACGGCCATCAACTTGAAGAGCCGCTTGATGACGACGACTGACGGTTCGATGGGCCTCAGCTTCGTCGGGCTCTTGTTCTCTTTGAGGACCGAGTTCCACCGCGATACATTGCCGCCGCCAATCAGCACATCGAGCATCCACATGTAGGTCTGATGCACGACTCCGGTAACAACCGCGGTCGCGAAGCTCGTGCCAGACACGAACTTTGGCCGTGCAATGCCGCCGCCGGCGGTGATCTTCTGGAACAAGACGCCGTCGATGTAGGCCTCCTCAACCGAAGTGCCCTCGACGGCGTCCGTCGGGGTCTTCGAACGGCTGATCTCGCCACCGCTCTTAACGATTCGGTAGACCGTTGCGCCATGCAGGTCCGACTCGTCGGCGGGGATGTCAATTCCCGGTGCAACGACGGTTGGACGGTAGCTAGGATCGACGCGCACTCCTCGCGACGAGTGTGTCCACAGCTTCTTGCCCGTGTCGTCGGCGGCGCCGACGCCGATGACCCAAGGCGCGACACACCAGGGATTGAGTGTGTTCTCGGCCGGACCGCGATTGCCTGCAGCGAAACAGAGCACGATCCCCGCCCGAGCGCAGATCTTCGTCGCTATGTTCATTGGCTCGTCGGGATCGAACCGACCCGCATGCATCGTCGGCCCCAGGCTAAGGTTGACGCAGTGGGTCGGCCACAGGCCCCTCGAGCGCTGGTCAATCATGATCAAGAGACTCGCGTGCAGCGCCAGAATCGTGTTCATGTAACCAAGGCCATCGTGAAATGCCGGTTCGTAGACGAGTTCGACGCCCGCGATCCGGCGCAGTCGCTCAAAGCCGATGTCGTCCGTCTGCAAGATGACGAGCGGAAAATGCTCGAGAACCATGAACTCCGTGAGCTTCAGAGCGCTCTCGAACAGCCAAGGATTGTTTAGGAACGACTCACGCACGATTCGGTCACGCAGCTGCGGGTCTGCGCTGACGTTCTCGAGCTTTGCGTGGCGCTCCCGGCCTGTCCAACAGGACGCGATGGCGTTCCGCGTCGAGTCATCCATCGGTAGTGAGACCTTCGCGATCACGTGCCGGATACGAACCTTTGGCTTCAGCCATCGCGGTATCAGCCCCGTCCACTCGAAGGGCACGACTAGCGGAGAAGCCGGCGCCGAGCTGTCACCGGCTGCCGTAGTAACGGTTAATCGTGGCGATGTCGGTTGGACTGAGCCACGTGGTCCCGCCATTCCCGTCTGACCTCTTAGACGTACCGAGCGTCACGCAACTTGCGCCTGGCCGAGCCGTGAACCACCTGCTCGGACCGTAGTGCATCACGGACACGCAGTCGTATGCACCGTAGCTCATCGCATATGGCGGGAGCCGCTTTAGATAGTCAACGCTGCGCGTCAGTGTAAGTAAGGGATGCACCCTCACGAAGTTGTCCCGGTCGATGCGCTGCTGCTCGTGCCACAGACCGAGTGCGTGGCGATCTCATGGACCACCGAGCGGATTCCCCAAGAGTGAAGACAGTTAATCGTTTGAAACAAAGTCACGGTCGACGCCAACGCCTGA
>DATKCX010000289.1:0-9411 GCA_035512975.1 Ilumatobacter sp. | reverse complement strand
GAGGACGCAGACCGCTTCGTGGTCATCAGTCACGAGATCGACGGTGAGTTGGCCGGGCTCGGTGTGACCACTGGGCGACGAGCGTGGGTGCCCAACGGAGTGGACACCAACAAGTTTCGACCCTCCACGAGACAGCGCCCTCGCAGCCGGGTCGGCGGACCGATCATGATCGCCACCGGACGGTTGGCACCCGAAAAGCGACTGACCGAACTCGCGGCACGATGGGATCGCGTCCGACAGGCGGCACCAGGCGCGCGACTCCGAATCGTCGGCGACGGGCCCGAGCGTTCGGCGCTGGAATCGTACGAAGGCGTCGAGCTCATGGGCTTGCGTGACGATGTCGACCACTTACTTCGCAGGTCGGACGTCTACGTGTCGGCGTCGGAAGCAGAAGGTCTGTCGAACTCCCTGCTCGAAGCGATGGCGGCGGCCCTCCCCTGCGTGGTCACCGACGTCGGTGGTGTCGACGACCTGTTCGCCGAGACGGACTGCGGCATCGCGGTTCCGGCGGACGATCTCGACCTGCTCGTCGATGAACTGATCAGGCTCCTTGCAGATCCTGACCTTCGATTCGATCTGGGGCGAAACGCCCGTAAACGAGTTCGCACCGGATGGAGTCTGAACACCGCCGGCGACCGTTTGGCCCTGCTGTACCGCGAACTCGCGGCCGAGCGAACGCCGGAGTCGCAACGGGAGCGTCAGAAGGTGACCGCCGGATGAGTGACCGCGACACCGGTGCTGGCGGGACATCCCTGTCGCAGCGCAGCGCCGGCGGAGTCCTCTGGAACGGTGCGACGTTCGCGACGAGCAAGTTGCTCGTGCTCGCGGCCACCATCGTCCTGGCGCGGCTGCTGACCCCCGACGACTTCGGCCTCGTCGGAATCGGATTGCTCGTCATCAGCTACCTCGATCTCGTGAACGACTTCGGCATCAACGCGGCGGTCATCCAGCATCGCGGCGATCCGGTGCGAGTTGCGAACGTGGCGTTCTGGGTGAACATGTCGCTTGCCGTCGCGCTCACGTCACTGGCGATCGTCGGCGCACCCCTCGTCGCCGACTTCTTCGACGAACCCCGCGCCACCGCTGTCGTGCGGGTGCTGGCGTTGACCATGTTGCTCACCAGCGCCGGGGCGATTCACCAAGCCCGCCTCCGGCGAAGCATGCAGTTCAAACGTCGATTGGTTCCCGAACTCGCCCGCGCCGTCGCAAAGGGCGGCGTTGCGATCACGCTCGCTCTGTCCGGGGCTGGTGTATGGAGCTTGGTCTGGGGTCAGATCGCAGGTGAACTGGTGGCGGCCGTGTGCTACTGGATCGTGATGCCGTGGCTACCCCGCCCGACGGCCGACCGGCGGTTGACTCGTGACCTCTTCCGGTTCGGCTCGCACATCGCGGCGGTCGGTGTTCTGGGAACCGTGCTCCGCAACGTCGACTATCTCGTGATCGGCCGGGCACTCGGTACTCGGGCGCTCGGCCTCTACACACTGGCATTCCGCCTTCCACAACTGCTGATCGAAGGCGCCGTCACGATCGTTGGGCAGGTGGCCTTCCCGGCGTTCGCGCGGTTGCAGACACAGCCCGATCGTCTCCGCAGCGGGCTGTTGCGCGGGTTGCGCCTGACGTCGTTGGTGATCACCCCGCTCTCGCTCGGCCTGGCCTTCACCGCCGACCCATTCATTCGAGCGGTGTACGGTGAACGCTGGGTCGCAGCGATCACCGTGATGCGTCTCCTCGCTCTGTACATGCTCGTCCAGGGCGCGACCAGATTGTGCGGCGAGGTGTACAAAGCGATGGGTCGAGCGAGCCTGTTGAGTCGGTTGGCCATCGTGAAGCTCGTTATCACCGTGCCACTCGTCCTCTTCGCCGTGGAGCACGGGATCGTCGCTGTAGCCGCTGCTCAGTTGGTTGCAGCCTCGACCTGTACGGTGCTCGATGCCGTGCTTGCGCAGCGGATCGTCGGCGTGACATTCAGGCAACTCCTCGTCACCTTCCTTCCGGCGGTTCGAGCCGGTACCGCGATGTCTGTCGGCAGTCTGCTTGCGGTGTGGGCGACCTCAGGGTTCGCGCCCATGACTCGGCTGCTCCTGATCACAACGGTTGGTGCGGTCAGCTATGGGGCTGCGTTGATGGCCTTCGACCGCTCGAGCTTCGACGAGTTCGCTACGTTCGTCAGGCAGCGTCGCACCCGCGACACGACACGGGGGCAGCACGTCCGCCAAAGCAGTCCTGCGGGATCACGATGAATCCGCGCAACATCGCCGCCGCACTGGCGGTAGTAGCGATCGCAGCCGTTGGGTGCAGCTCGTCGACCGTCAGCGACGTCGTGTCGAGTGGGCCCAGTCTCCCCTCGGCCGAGAACACACCTGGCGGGGCACTCGATCGCGAGCAAATGGTCCTTCCGGGCACCGATAGCGAAACATCGGCGACGTCCGACACCATGTCCGACACCTTGTCCGGCACCGCGGCCGAGCCGCCGGCCCTCCCCGCATTGCCGACTGCGGAGATCGTGCTCGGTCAGGTCGATGGCGGGTTTGCCGAGAGCCAAGGTCTGACCGGCGGACTCGGCCATCCCGTGGTGATGGTCACCTCATCATCGGACTCAGGACCCGGCACGTACCGCGAGGCAATCTCCACCGGTGATCGAATCGTGCGATTCGACCCCAGCCTCGACGGCACAACGATCGCGCTCGACCACTACGTCGAAACGGCGGCGTCCAACCTGACGATCGACGGCAGCGGCATGACGGTCACCATCTCGGGTCGCGCCACGCGATTCTCGGGGACGAACATCGTGATCGCCGGCCTGACCTTCAGCGGCAACGATGCGACCGACGAAGAAGACGCCATCACGTTCCGCGACGCCGAGGCAGTCCAAGTATTCGGATTGTTCGGGAACACGTTCGAGAGCGCGGCGGATGGTCTGGTCGACGTGATCTGGAACGGCGGCAACGACGTGTACGGCACGATCTGCGGGAATGTGTTCCGCCACCATGACAAAGCGGTGCTGTTCGATTCCGGCGAAGACGATCGCGAGGGCGGACACTATTTCGTGACGCTGTGCGACAACTACTGGTTCGACGTCTACCAGCGGATGCCGCTGTCGCGCTGGGCGTCGGTGCATCAGTACAACTCGGTCTTCGAGAGCTACGGCAAGCCCGACGGCACCGGCGGCGGATCAAAATCGGGCGGCGACGGCAGCGGAGTGTCCCAACACTTGCTGGAGGGGAACATCGCGATCCCGCGTGCGGTGGGCGAGGTCACGTTCGATGGGCAGACGGTCACCGCGCCGAGGGCGGAGTGGGCAGCTTCACAGCTCGACACCGATGGTGGCGTCAAGGTCGTCGGAAACCTGTTGGGCACGACCGGAGACGTCACCGCGACCGAGTTCGAGCACGACGTCGACGAGGTGTTCACTCCACCCTACGAATACGACCTGCACCCCGCGACGCTCGAGTTGGCCGATGTGATCAGGGCGTCTGCCGGGGTTTGTGTTTCGTCGGGCCGAGTCGGGGCGGTGAACCCGTGCGCACCGCTGCTCCTGACGGCAGACGGCACGTTGATCATCGAGATCGCGCCCAGCGCCGAGACCGAAATCGCAGCGGTGTCCGCCGTCCAACTCGTCGTCGGTGAGCAACGACTTCCCGCTCGGCAGCTCGACCAAGCCAGGTGGGAGATCGACATCTCCGCGATCGGGCAGGGCCCCACTGCGGTGTGGGCCGAGGTCACGACATCTGACGGTCGCGTGGCCGCAACCGATGTCGTGCTCGCGGCTCCATTGCCGTGAGCGGATCATCAAGCGAGAGTCGTCAAGCGAGTACAGCTCGATAGTGATCGACCACTCGCTCGGCCCAACGCGCCGAGGAAAACCGATCGGCAACGACACGACGTGCTGCGCTGGTGAGGTCTCGGCCTGTTGTCACGTCGTCCAGCGTGGCGAGCATCGCCGTAGCAAGGGCCACATGGTCGCTCGGCGGAACCACTCGCGCCGGGGTGTCGCTCAGCACGTCTCGCACGTCGCCGACATCGGTCGCGACGATCGCCGTGCCGGCCTCCATCGCTTCGAGGATCGCCATCGGTAAGCCTTCCCAGACGGAACTCAACACGAACACGTCAGCAGCAGCGGTGAGTTCGCGGGCGTTCGCACAGCTGCCCATGAAATGGACCTGATCGGCGATGCCCAACTCGTCGGCCAGCACGGTCAGTTCTTCCCGCCGTCCCCCGCTACCGACCAGCGCCAGTTCCCCGCGTCCGAGTTCCTCGAAGACGTTGGCGAACGCGCGGAGGAGGTCGTCGTGTCCTTTCGCTGGCGTGAGTCGACCGACGTTGATGAACAATGGAGCCTTCTCGTCGACCATGACTTCGCGTCGCAGAGCCTGCCGGGCATCAACCGTCATGTCGACCGCTGGCGTCACTGCGTTGGGGAGCACGTGAATGTCCACGCCGGATCCCAACACTTCACCACGTACTACTGCGGTCTCGTCGCCCACCGCAATCACTCGCGCCGCATGGTGGCGTATGAAGTACCGCTCCAGTTTCCCGTGGTACCAATGGTCATCTCCGCTCGATCGCGTGCTGTGGAGCGTCACGACGACAGGTATGCGCAACAGCGCACCGGCGGCGAGCCCGAGCACGTTCGCGCCCACGAGATTCGTGTGGATCACATCGAAGCGACCACGTCGTAGCTGTCGAAGCAGTCGCAGGAAGCGCAGCGGCGACACGAGCCGACGGCCGGGAACCTCAACCATCTTCGCGCCGAGTCGCTCTATGTCGAGACGAGTACCAGGGTCGATCGTGCGCAAGGTGACGACGGTGACGTCGCACACGCTGTCTTGCACCTCGTGGAGCAGCGTCCGGAGCAGGGTTTCTGCGCCACCGTCGATTCGCAGACCGACCACCATCGCCGCGATTCGCAGCGCGGAATCCGGTAGCCCTGGCCCACTCGACGTTGTGGGTGGAGACTCGAGCGCGTGGTTGACTTCGCGGCCGATGCGGGCCATCACTGTGTTCCACTGGTAACGCTCTGCCGCCAACAACCGCCCCGCGGCACCCATCTCCTGCGTCCGCTCGGGTCGGTCGAGCATCGTCGACAAGACGTCGGCAAGGCCAGAAGCGTCGTGGGGGTCCACCAACGCGCCGGTCTCGTCATCGCGCACGAAATCTGGGATCGCTCCGATGCGCGTGCCGACGACTGCGAGCCCGGCGTGCATCGCTTCGATGAAGGCGACTCCGAAGGGCTCGACTCGGGTCGGCAAACAGAACACGTCGCACTCCGCAAGCAGTGTCGCCACCTCGTCGAGCTCCAAACGGCCGTGCACCGTGATGCCGGGCGCGTTGCGTACGTCAGGGTTGCACCCAACGATCTCGAGCCGGGCTCGTGGATGTCGGCGTCGGACCCGTTCGAACGCTTCCACCAGGGTTTGACCGCCCTTGCGCTCCCAGTCGACGCCGACGAACACGATGCGGCCATCGTGCCATTGCCGTGGCGTCGCCGACGGGGTGGGGGTGGGTACGTTCGGGCCAACACCCACCGTGACCACCTGCTGTGCCGACACACCGTAGGACGAAACGAGCACGTTCGCGACGTTCTCGCTGCGGACGAACACGCGCGTTGCAGATCGATAGATCGCCCGCTCACGTGCGAGAAATCGTCGACCCGCCATGTGCCGAACGTCGAAGAACGGATAGGCAAGATTTGCCAGGTGGGCATGATCGGTGAACACGAAGTGAGGCACCCCAGGCACATCCGCCGGGAAGAGACTCTGGCTCTGCATCGTGAACAGGTGCGTTGCGGGACTCACCTGGGCGGCGACGATGCGGCGGGCCGCGTCGGCAAACGACCCAGACGTCACCATCGCCTTCTTCACCGAGATTCGCCGGGTCACCACGCTCCAGAAGTTCTCGGCGACTCCCCCGACCAAGCACGTAGCCAGCGTCAGCGGTCGACGCCGTATCAGGCTCAGGACGTCGATGTCGTCCACGGTGTGTTCTGGGAACTCCTTGGACAGCAGCGACGGGAGACGGCTGTTCAACCGGGGTCGATCTCCTTGCCGGATCACCGCGATTCGAAGCCCAGCCCCGCCGCCATTGACCGGCCCGGTGTGGATCACTTTCGCGAGCGCGAACTGGCGCGACCGGCCAATGCCTCGACGACCCGACCATCGGTCACGTCGACTTCGGTGCCGAGGAGCGCCGCGATCGTCGGGGCGAAGTCGTAGATCTGCATGTCATCGACGCGTCCCGGCTCCACCTGGGGGCCGACCGCGAAGAAGATGCTCTCCGCCTCGTGGTCGCCGGTTCGATTGCCGCGGTGCACGTATTCCACCGTGCCAACGGTGCTCGACTGCACGCGATCGATCGGTGCCGAGCGATTCCAGATCACGAAGAGGTCGGGCAAGTCATCGATCGCGTCGCCGGAGTGGTGTTCCGACACCCGCACCACCGACTCGACCACCGCGTTTCCCGTGTCGACGTTGCGGAGCTGTTGCAGCTCCTTCGTGAGTTGACCAACGTATGCGTCCACTTCTGCTCGCTCCAGCAGCCCGTGTTGCTCGCGACCGACGACATTCAGCCGTATCGCTCCGGCGATGTCGTTGTGCGGCACAGCGAATGCGCGTCGGCCCGCACGGTCGGTGGCCAACGACTGCTCCTCGATCCGGCGCTTCAGCTTCTGTGACTTCCGTCGGACGTCCCGCGGCAGGATCTTCTTCAAACGCCGCTTCACGTAGCGCACGGTCCGTGCGACCGTCGTGGCGTTGCGGCCCTCGATGCGACGGAGCACGTCGTCGAGTAGGTGATTCCCGGTGTAGTTCGGGCCCATCCCCGTACCCGAGAACACGATGACGGTGGTGTCATCGTCAATGTCGTCGACGATTCGTCCGATCGCACCGTCGATCGACCGGTACACATCGAGGAGGGGATCGCCGAGTTGTTCCAGCGCCGCCGGGTCGTGCAGCGGATGCTTGGGGTCGCGAATGTGCCACGTCTGATGGCCGACACAGTGAGGGTCGGCAAAGACCGTCACCAGCAGATCGAAGTCGCCATGCTCGAGGTAGTGGCGAGTGCAGCGCTCCCGCTGCTCGACTCGGTCGTTCATTGCCTCGGCGAACTGCCGGAACTCCTTGATCGAGCGCCCACCCGGCATGTCGCATCTGCGCATGGAGTTGCGACCGAAGGTTCCCGTGAGTTCGTCGGCAAAGCTCTCCGGAAAGGTCCTCATTTCGGGGTACACGGGGCCGTGCGAGATCCAGTCGACCGCCATCACGCCGTTGATCTCATCCGAGAGTCCCACTTTGGGCACGTCGAAGACCGCAACCTTCCGCCCCGCCCGGCTGGCTTGCACCCACACCGGGTCCGCTCGGAAGCGATCGGGGTGGAAGTCTTGTGCTTCGTACGACCCCGGACCGACCTGGCGGTAGAAGTAGCGACCGTGTTTCGCAGGCGACACGCCGGTGGAGAACGACGGCCAAACGGCTCCACTTCCGAAGCCAGCCAACGGAGGGACGTTGCCCCAAGCGCCTCGGTCGCGCATCTTCGCGAGGCTCGGCAGGTGCCCGGCGTCGATCGCAGCGGTCAACAGTTGTGAATCGGCAGCATCCAACCCGATCAGCACCACCCTGCCGTGGATCGAATACTCCCTGCCGTGGATCGAATCCTCGTGGTCGAGGGTCCCGGTTTGCTCATTCGCTGCTGATGACATCGTCTTCTTCCTGTGGTCCGTCCGCTCGTCTGCGCTGTGTGCGCCGACGTTTTGTCACTTCTGAGCGGTTCGTGATGCGAACCGCCCAAAACGGTCTCTTACCCATCCGGAGCTGAATACATACGGTTTTGGTGCGGTGTCGGTGCTCTAGACAGACTGGCGGCGGGTGATGACGTTGCGCGCGTTCCATCCTCGAGTTGTCATGTTCCCGGTTCACGTGCCGATAGCTAGCAGTGCGCAAACATCACCTCGGTCACCGAGTCGCCCTCATCGCAAGCTTGGCCGCGACAGCATCCTTCGTATCCTCTGAGACGGTGATCCGGTCCGACCGGGTGGAAGCCGCGACGGCTCATGACACCGGGAAAGGCCGCAACCGTGACACACAGAAGGCAGTAAAGGTAAAGCCGGGGCGGCCCACCACGACCACCACGACCACCACGACAACCCCGGTCACCACCACGACCACCCCGGTCACCACCACGACCACCCCGGTCACCACCACGACCACCCCGGTCACCACCACGACCACCCCAGTGGCGACGGTCCCGCCGTCGGATGCCGCACTGTCACTCGAATTCGTGCCGTCGGCCGCCACGTCCGATTGGCGGATGGAGCTCTCGGATGATCGGCAGTCGATGACGAACGACGGCACCCGTGTGACCTGTTCAGTCGGTGGCTTCGACGCCTCCACCCACTACGCACGCATCAGGCGGCGGTTGCCTGAGACCGACGACTTCGCTCCCCGAGGACCCTTCGCCATCGGTGCCGACATCGAACTTCCCGACGACTTCTACAGCCAATCAGAGAGCTACGTACGGTTCATCACCACCGACAACTATCCCGGCACGATGCGTGGGAGCGGCGAGAAGGTCGGCGCATCCAGCAGCGACGAGTGGCGGGTCGGCTTCCTCATCTACGGCAGCGATCAACTTCCCCGGTTGGTGAGCGAACACCAGAACCGCGAGACCATGGTGCTGTGGAAGGGCGGCAGCCGTCTGCCCACCGGCCCCAACGACATCGACATCGACTTCACCCCTTCGCAGGGCACCGACGGCGCATTCCAGATCACGATCAACGGTGAGGTCGTGTCATCGGTCAGCGGTGTACGAACCGTTCCGACCACCCTCACGCCGGACGAAGTGGTGGTCACACGCGCCGGTACCTGTCTGGACGGCGCATCGAAGCAGGACACCAAACGGCTGACCATGCACGTGACGTCCTTTACGTTCGCCGCTCAGTGGTAGGCGCTCGCATGATGCGCAGCCGCCCCTGACCCCTCCGAGAGCGAATCAGGGGCTCGGCACCAACCGGTGGGCAACGGAAGATCGCGCTACGTGCGTGGGCGCGGAGGCCGCGGCGCGGTGATCGCGTCGATGGTGATGCTGCCGGCGACGAGCGCCTCGGCGACTGCAGTAAGGCGGAGGTTGTTGTTCCGAGCGTGAGCGCGCAGGCGCGAGAACGCTTCGTCCATGTCGGTGTTGTGGCGTTCGGCGATCATGCCCTTGGCTTGCTCGATCGCAATTCGGCTGTTCAGTGCGTGCTGCAGCTGCCCTTCTCGGATCGCTGCGTCTCGGGCCGCTTGGTCTTGAATGATGGCGATGCTGGCGACGTCGGCGAGTGCTTGCGCAAGAGCGATGTGGTCGTCGTCGAGACCACCAGGGGCAGACATGAACAAGTTCAGACAGCCCAGCGTGTGTGACTTCAACCGGAGCGGCACG
>DATKCX010000288.1:0-3459 GCA_035512975.1 Ilumatobacter sp. | reverse complement strand
GGTGAACGCGAGTGGTCTTGGAGGGGTGGCTGGAGTCAAGGCCGAGGAACTCGAGGTGGCCGGATACGTCGATGTGGCAGCGGTGAACGCCGTGCTGTCGACCGAGACGAGCACCATCTACTTCGCCGCCGGTCTGGAACGCGAGGCGATGATTGCCGCCGCAGATCTCGGCTGGGGCGGTGCCCCCCTGCGGCCCATGGCGCAAGCGCCGGAACTCCGAACCGAAGACTCGTTCGACCTGCTCGTGGTGATCGGCACCGATCGCGCCGAACCGGTTCCCGAACAGTGACGTCCACCGGCGAGCCACTGCGCATCCTCGCAGTGTGCACCGCGAACATCTGTCGGTCGCCGGTGGCGGAACGGCTGCTGGCCCGCGAACTCGCCGCAGTTGGGCAGGCCGCCATCGTCACGTCGGCGGGTACGCACGGCGGGCGGCTGGCCGTTGACGAGCACAGCGTCCGCGCCGCACAACCCCTCGGTGTCGACCTACGCGATCACCGGTCGCGGCTGCTCACCGCAGAACTGATCGAGCACGACGGTGCCGACCTCATCGTGACCATGAGTCGCGAACACCTGCGGGAAGTGGTCGGCCTCGTGCCGGCGGCATGGCCGCGAACGTTCACGCTGCGCGAGTTGGCCAGGCGCGCCAATGATCTCCACCCGGCCGGCCGTGCTGCCGACTCGTCGCTGACGTTCCAACGGTGGCTGGAGTTGGTGGCCAGCGGTCGCAAGGCGGCCGACATGATGTCTCGGTCTGACGACGACGACCTGCGCGACCCACACGGCGGGCCGTTCAAGGGTCACACCCTGATGGTTGCTGATGTGGCTGAGCTCACGGCCACCATCGCCAAACGCATCCCTCACGCACCTTTCAATTAGCTCTCTACTGCGCTGGTGTACCTGGGTACATGTACTTCACCTTTGCGGGGTGCGCAAGAATGAGCGGGTGACGCACGCGGCAACAGGGGGAGAGGACCGGGCGTCCGGGCTCGACCTGTACTTCGCGCTGCTCGCCGGCGACCGGGTGTGGTTCGAGGGCCCCACCCGGCCGGCGCCCCGAGACCGCATCGCGGCCAGCTCGGCGGTGGGTGGCGCGATCGGGGTGTTCGCCGTCACGTGGGTGGCGCTGCTCAACCGCCCCGACTTCTGGCAGCGCAACGGCCTCGCCGACCGCGAACGGTTCGCCCTCGTCATGGCACTCGGTGCCAGCGTTGCGTTGGCGCTGCTGAGCGTCCGCTACGTCCGCATCCTGTTGGGGCGGCGGGTGCGGCCCGCCCGATTCTGGCCCAGCGTGGCCGCCCGCGGCTGCGGGATCCTTCTCATTGCGGTCGGGTTCACCGTCTCAGTCGGCCACGGACAAGTCTTGGGCAGCTTCCTCCTCGGCGGAATGCTGGGTGCCGACTCGATCCTCACGCTGTGGGCGCTGGGCGTCACACCCAAGGTCGGCCAGTGGATCTGGCAGTTCGTTTCCAGCCCGCTGCACTTCGGAGCCCTCGGGGCCATGCTCGCCACAGCGATCGTCGCCGACGGCGCATCAACACGCACACAGTTCGGGCTGTACGCCGCGTTGTGGACGGCGCTCGGCGGAGTACTCGTGGTGATTCACGTGCTCGACGCGCTTGGCGGGCACATCGACTGGGAGATTGCCACCCGCGAAACCGAGGTGCGCCGCCGTGAACGCGACCATCGCGCCCACTGGCTGCACGACGACGTACTGAGCGAAGTGCAACTCGCCAGCCTGCGCATCTCATCGGGCCGATCCAGCCCCGAGCAGGTGAGTGCCGAACTGCTGGAACTCGATCACCGGTTGCGGCTGCGGCAACTCGACGAAATGATGCGCGGCGGCACCCCACCCATCTACGAAGTGGTGCAACCACACCTGCGGCGCGCCCAAAACCTTGGCGTCCGGCTCGACCGGGTACCCCAGCACGACGTCACCCGCCTGGAACTCCACGAGAACGACGCCCGAATGATGGAACGGGTGCTGTCGATCCTGTTCTCCAACGCCATGAACGCCGGTGCCACTCGGCTCAGCATCGACATGGAACTGGTCGACGCCAACCGGATCATCGAGGTGTCCGTCACCGACGACGCCGGCGGCTTCGAACTCGACGACGTGCCCGACGGGCGCGGACTGAGGCGGTTGATGAACGACCTCGGCACCGGCAACCTCGCACGACAGGCAGCTCCCGGCGGGTCGACGCTGACCGCACGCATCGTCCTCACCACCGACCGACGTCGCCGACGACGCACACAGAAAGAAGCGAGTCACGCATGACCATCATCAGCGAACCGCCCGCAGCCGCCCCCTTGCAGGTCAGCTCGATCCTGCTGGTGGAAGACGCAGCAGCCCTTGCCGAACTGTTCTCTGCGGCACTCACCGCCCGGCTCGGCCACACCGTGGAGGTGTGCGTCGCGGTGGCCGACGTGGAACTCGCACTCGGCAAAGGCACCTACGACCTCGCCATCGTCGACCTGTCGTTTCCCCAGGAAGCGGCAACCGGGCTCGACGCACTCGTGGAAATCCACGTGGCGTCACCCACCACGAAACTCGCGATCATGACCCAAGGCGACGGCTGGGTGGGCGGCATCCTGCGCGACGCATGGGACCTGTTGCCCCTCGCCACCATCATCTCCAAGACCGCGCCCCTCGACTACCAGCTCGCCATGATCCAGCAGGTGCTCGACGAAGGTTCCTCGCCGGTCGACCCGGCCATCCAGCCGCTCATCCCCACGCACCGCAACCCGGTTCGCACCCGCGAGCGATTCGCGCGCCTCATCCAACACCAAGGCCACGCCAAGGTGTGGAACGTGTTGATGGACCGCGACTTCGACGCCACCTACAAGAACGTCGCCGACGCCACCGGGCTGAAACTCAACACGGTGAAGAACTATCGCACCCAGCTGCTCCCCGAACTCCGGGTACACGGCATGGACGACCCCAGCCTGCGCGAGATGCAAGAGTTCGCGTGGCGATGTCGGGCGTTCCTGCGCCCACACGTGGTCAAGACGCTCGGCGGATGACCAGTCACCGTCTGCTGGGTGCAGCCGCCGCGCTCATGCTGGGGTTCGGCGGTGCCCTCGTAGTGTTCGAAGCGGTGGAACGGGGCGGGCCCGTCGATCCAACGGAATCGGTGGTGGGAAGCCCCGACATCGACAAGCACTGCAGCGAGCTGGGTGAGAAGTTCGGCGCGGCAATGCAGGGGACCGACGCGTACGGGTGGCGGTGCGCCGGAATGACCAACCGGACGTGGGAGACGCGTGTCGTCGACATTTCTGATGTCTGTGCCAGCCAGTTCGGGAGTTCGTCGTACTCGATCGTTCTCGACGTCGACGACCCCATGTCGTGGCGATGTGTCGTCGCAGATTGATCAGCAGATTGATTCAGCGGATTGATTCAGCCGCCCGGCGAACGAATCAGTGCGGCGTACGTGTCGAGCGTCGACGGTGATCGGGCTC
>DATKCX010000287.1:0-12699 GCA_035512975.1 Ilumatobacter sp. | reverse complement strand
TTCGTCGGCGACGCCAAGCCATTCGACCGCACGTCAATCCTTGATCATCTCGGTGAGACGTTTCGCGTCACCGCCGGTGCATCGGCGGGCGTGGTGATCGAACTCGTGGAGGTGGTCGACCTGCCAACCCAGATCGTCGACGCTGCGAACGAGCAGTTCATCGCCCACTTCCTCCCCAAGAGCGGCCCATTGCTCGCAACGGGCACGTACGAATTCGCCTCGGCATCGTTTGGTCGCCTGCCGCTGTTCCTCGGCCATCGACTGACCGACCAGCGCGAGCCCTTCGGGTACCAGGCGCTCGTGAACCGATTCGTTCCCGCAGGCCACACGTTCAACGCGACAGGAGCCTGACATGGGTCAACCATACGTCGGAGAAATACGCATGTTCGGGGGCAACTTCGCCCCAGCGGGTTGGATGTTCTGCGAAGGGCAAATCCTGCCGATCTCCGAGAACGAAACGCTCTTCCAGCTCATCGGCACCACGTACGGCGGCGACGGCCAAGAGACCTTCGCGTTGCCGGATCTACGCGGCCGGATTCCCATCCATCAGGGCAACAGCTTCATCCTTGCCGAAACCGGTGGGGTGGAAGAGGTCACCCTCACGGTCCAACAGATCCCTTCTCACTCCCATGGGTTGGTGAGTCACGCCGAGCGGGCCGGAACCACACACCCTCAAGATTCGTTCCTCGCCGCCCACCCCGAACCGGCGTTCGCTGCTTTCGATACCAACGCCGACGTGCCGATGGATGCCCAGATGGTCGGATCCACCGGCGGATCGCAACCACACACGAACTTCCAGCCATACCTGTGCGTCAGCTTCATCATCAGCCTGTTCGGGATCTTCCCGTCACCGACATGACGAATCACCTGCCCTCCCCCGTCACGAACAGATCGGTAGGACCAACGCATGGCTGACCCATTCGTCGCAGAGATCCGAATCTTCCCGTTCAACTTCCCGCCAAAGGGCTGGGCGTGGTGCGATGGTCAACTCCTGCCGCTCAGCCAGAACACCGCCCTGTTCAGCCTGCTCGGCACCACCTACGGCGGCGACGGCAAGTCCAACTTCGCGCTGCCGAACCTCAACGGGCGCGCTCCGATGCACCCCGGGCAGGGCCCTGGGTTGTCGCTGCACGACCTGGGCGAAACCGGCGGCACCGAGACGGTCACGTTGCTCGAGTCGGAGATTCCGCTCCACACACACCAACTGTCGGCGATGGGGACTGCAGCCGATCAGCCGAGTCCTGGCGGAAACGCTCCGGCCGTCACCACCGACGTCGCGTACGGCACCTCTCGCGATGCCGACATGGGTCCGCTCGGGGTCGCCGGAGGCGGCCTTCCACACAACAACCTCCAGCCCTACCTCACCTTCTACTACTGCATCGCCCTCCAGGGTGTCTTCCCCCCACGCACATGAAAGCGACGATGCACCATGGCTGAGCCCTTCCTCTCCGAAGTTCGAATGATGTCGTTCGTCTTTGCGCCCAAGGGATGGGCCCTGTGCAATGGTCAGTTGTTGCCGATCAACCAGAACCAGGCGTTGTTCTCGTTGCTCGGAACCACGTTTGGCGGCGACGGTCGGGTCAACTTCGCATTGCCCGACTTGAGGGGACGAGTGCCGATCCACGTGGGTGATGGCCACACCCTCGGCGAGCGCGGCGGCGAGCAGGCGCATACGGTGTCGATCTCGGAATTGCCACAGCACACGCACGGGGTGTCGGTCACCAACGGTCCGGCCACGTCCGCCAGCCCGCAAGGCAGGACGTTTGCCGAGCACCGCCGAAACTCCGGGTTTCACGAAACACCCAACTCGATCACCACCGGCCTCGACGCGCCAGTCGGCGGCTCTCAGGCGCATCTCAACATGCAGCCCTTCCTCACTCTGAGCTACTGCATCGCATTGCAGGGCATCTTCCCGAGCCCGACCTGACATGTCGCAAACCCGTCGCCCCCGCCTCACGCTCGCCGGCGTCGCAACCCTCGTCGTCGGCATGTCAACTGTCGGCTTCCTCGGAATGGTCCACGTCGACGCGGGTGAAATCCTCGTCGACGACCTGCGAGTCACCACCACCCCCACATCCGATCCGCAAGACGTCGATGTGGCCTACGACGCCATCAACGGCGAGTACCTGGTGGTGTGGGAAGACCAAGCGGCGGGCGCGTCATTCATCAGGGGTGCCTACGTCGAGGGAGACACAGGCGTCGTCGAAGCGCCGTTCACCGTCAGCTCGCTCGCGTCGACGAGCGCCATCGAACCGGCCGTGAGCTGGCGTTCAGACAGTGGCTTCGTCGTGGTGTACTCCACCGCGACCGACGTCACGACGTACGAGATCGAAGCCGCCGCGGTCGAGGGCGCTGCTGTTGAGTCACGCCTCACACTCAGCGCCGCGAACGCCGCGCTGACCGAGGCGCGGCGCGCCGACATCACCACGAGCAGCACCGGGTACTTCGTCGCCTGGGATGCCGCTGGGGACACCACCTCGCTCGGCAACCGCGAAGTCTTCGGAGCCAACATCGTCGATACGGTCGCGCTCGCTCTCAGCGGACTGCCCGGACGCGTCTCAGCGAACACCGGAGCCGACGCCGTCGCTCCAGCCGTGGCAGGGCCAACCGACGACGGGACCGTGATGGTCGTGGCCGGCCGCGAGGTCGACGGCATTCCAGTCGGTATCGATCGGTACCCGGCGACGTTGGGTGCCGGCACGGCTCCGGTGTCGATCAGCGGTGCCACCGCCGATCAACATTCGCCCAGCATTGCCGCCGACATCGGCAGCGACCAGTTTCTGGTCGCCTGGGAAGAATCCGTCGGCGGCCAGGCCGTCGTGGCAGGAACACAGATCGAGTCGAACGGCACGCTCGGGTTCACACTGGCGCTGCCCACCGCTGGAACCTCGGCGTTCGACCGGCACGCGCCCGACGTGGCATACAACGCCACGACCGACAAGTTCATCGTCGCGTGGCACGGTGCGGAGTCTGGCATCACCGCAGCCGACGAGTACGAGATATTCAGCACCGTGCTCACCGCGGATTCCCTCAGCATCTTCGAGCCCATCGAACGGCTCACCACGATGGGAACCAACGGAGCACCATCGTTCGACCCGCAGTTCGCAGCGGTGTCCAGCGGTCCGGCACGCACGTTCGGCATGTTCTTCACCTCCGACAATCCCGACGGTGCCGGCACGGCCAGTTCCACCATCGCCGGAGACTTCGAGGTGTTCGGTCAACTCATCTCCGAGACCGCCGACCTGCGAATCACCAAGACGCTCGACACCCCGTTCAATCCGGCACCAGGCGACCCGTTCACCTACACCATCACGTACACCAACGCCGGGCGCTCCCCCTCCGCTGGCATCGTCATCTCCGACGCGTTCCCTTCGGGCCTGGTGGTGGCTGCCATCGACACCACCGCGGCACCGGGCCTCACGTTGCGAGCGGGTTCGACGTATGTGTGGGATCTCGCGTCACTGCCAGTCGACGGCACCGGCACGATCATCATCTCGGGAACGGTGGCTGGCAACACGATCAACGGACAGCAGATCGACAACACCGCAGTCGTCGTTGGCGACCCGCTGCTCGCCGACCCGTCGGTCGACAACGAAGGCGACGCGGCAACCATCATCGTCGACACGCCGCCCAGCGTCACGGTGAACGAAGCGCCCGCTCAGAGCGATCCCACCAACTCGCTCCCCATCCGGTTCATCGCCACGTTCGACGAGGCCGTCACTGACTTCACCACCAGCGATGTCACACTCACACAGGCCGGGACGACCGGGGCCTCGGTCATCAGCGTCAGCGCGTTGCCCACGCCACCCAACCCGGCGAACTCGTACGAGATCGTCGTGGGCAACGTGGTGGGCGATGGCACGATCACCGCCACCGTTCCTGCCGGTGGTGTCGTCGACTCCGCCGGCAAGCCGAACTTTGCATCCACGTCGACCGACAACAGTGTCGAATACGACACCACGCCGCCGACAGTCGTCGTCACTCGTGCCACCGGGCAGCCCGCGCTGTCGAATGCCCCCACCGCCGAGTTCGCGATCACGTTCGACGAAGCGGTCAACGGGTTCACTGCGAGCGACCTCGTCGTCAGCGGTCCCGCTTCAGCGGGAACAATCTTGTCGCTCGTCTCAGGCGGCGAGGGCGACACCGAATACGTCGTCGAGGTGTCGAACATCAGCACCGACGGCGAGTTGACCGCGAACGTGCCGGCTGCGGCTGCCACCGACTTGGCGACCAACCCGAACGGCGCCTCGGGAACGGCCACGGTGACGATCGACCAGACGCCCCCCACCGTCACGATCAACCAGGCCGGCGGTCAGGCCGACCCGACGAACGACACACCGATCGTGTTCACGGCAACGTTCAGCGAAGAGGTCACACTGTTCACGAGTGGGGACGTCACGCTGTCGTCCGGTACGGCCACGGTCACCGGCGGTCCATCGGTGTACACCGTCAGCGTGACCGGCATGAGCCAAGGTGCCCTCACCGCGACGATCGCTGCTGACGTGGCCATCGACGCTGCCGGAAACACCAACGTCGCCTCGGCGTCTACCGACAACACCGTGGTGTACGACACGGTCGCTCCCACCGCGGCGATCACCCAGGACGCGTTGCAGGCCGACCCGACCAACGGGTCGACGGCGACGTTCAGGGTCACGTTCAGCGAAGACGTCGGCACGTCGTTCAGCGACGTCGACGTCACCGTTGGCGGGGTGGCCGGCGCGAGTTCGACAGGCACGACCGTGGTGAAACTCGATGCCATCACGTACGACGTCATTCTGTCGGGCATCGACGCCGATGGCATCGCTTCGATCTCGGTCGGCACGGGCACGTTCATCGACCTCAGCGGTAACTCGAACACCGCAGCTGCGACCGAAACCGACAACTCGGTGCTGTTCGATTTCACCGGCCCGACGCTGACGTTGGTGCAAGCCGTTGGTCAGGCCGACCCCGTGAACACCCTGCCGATTCTCTTCACGGCAACGTTCTCCGAGGGCGTCACCGGTTTCGATGGGTCGGATGTCGACCTCTCTGGCACGGCCAATCCCGCCACCGCCTCGGTCACCGGTGGGCCCAGCATCTACACCATCTCGGTCGACAGCGTCACCAACGACGGCACCGTGACGGTCGGCGTCGACGCAGACGTGGCGGTCGACTCGATCGGCAACGGAAACCTCGCGGCGACCAACGGTGACGTCACCGTCACCTACGACACCGCTCGGCCCACCGTCACCGTGGAGCAGGCAGCCATCCAAGCCGACCCCACCAACGCGCTCCCGATTCGGTTCACGATCACCTTCAACGAACCGGTCACCGGGCTCACCGACAGCGACATCACCCTGACGAGCGGCACCGTGGAAACCCTGTCGGGCAGCGGTACCACCTACACCGCCGAAGTCACCGGTGTCAGCGACGGTGCCACCGTCACCGCAACCATCGCCGCAGGCGTCGCCACCGACGCCGCCGGAAACACCAACCTCGCATCCGCCTCCACCGACAACAACGTCACCTACGACAGCTCCGTGCCGTCGGTGTCGATCGACGAGGCAGCCGGTCAGGCCGACCCCACCAACGTCGGTGCCGCGACCTTCGACGTCACGTTCAGCGAGTCGGTATCGGGCTTCGACGAAGACGACATCATCCTCGGCGGCACCGCCGCCAGCGGCACGACATTGGTCGCCGTCACCGGCGGTCCAGTGGTGTACACGGTCAGCTTGACCGGCATCACCAATGACGGCACCGTCACCATCTCGGTTGCGGCTGGTGCCGCAACGGACTCGGCTGGCAACGGCAACACCGCCTCGACAGCGATCGACAACGAGGTCACGATCGATCTCACCGCTCCATCCGCCACTCTCGATCAAGCGGTCACGCAGATCGACCCGACGAACGCGATGCCGATCCGCTTCACGGCCACGTTCAGCGAACCGGTCAGCGGCTTCGACGATGCCGATGTGATCGTCACGGGAACAGCCGGAGCAACCGATGTCGTTGTCACCGGCGGGCCTTCGGTGTACGGCATCACCGTGTCGAACCCAGCCGGTGACGGGTCGGTCGTCGCCACATTGGCCGCTGGCGCAGCGTTCGACCCTGCAGGCAACCCCAGCGGCGCAGCAGTCTCCGAAGACGCGACGGTGTTGTACGACGCCACCGCGCCGTCGGTGACGATCAACCAGAGCGAAGGCCAGGCCGACCCCACCGACGAGTTGCCGGTGAGCTTCACCGTCACCTTCAGCGAACCGGTGAGTGGATTCGATGCCGCCGACATCGTGATCGGCGGAGATACCGGTGCCAGCGTCGCTGTGGTGAGTGGCAGCGGCACCACCTACACCGTCACGGTGAGTGGGGCCACAGAGGCTGGCACGATCACCGCCGACGTGCCTGCCGGAGCTGCCGACGACAACGCTGGCAACACGAGCGCCGAGTCGTCGTCGACCGACAACTCGGTCACCATCACCGCACAAGCCATCGACAACACCGACCCGGTGCTGAACCTGCCCGACAACATCGAGGTCGACACCGATCCCGGCCAGGACGGTGCCGTGGTCTCGTTCGCCGTCACCGCGACCGACGACGGTGCGACCGGAACGAACCAGGCGCACCGCACCCTTTCCGCAGCAGCAACCGGAGCGGGCGATGCTCCCACCGTGACCTGCACGCCGCCGTCGGGTTCGTTCTTTGTGATCGGCACCACGACCGTCACCTGCACGGCGACCGACGAGGCCGCCAACTCGACCACGGGAACGTTCAACGTCACCGTCGTCGACCGTGAACGCCCAACGTTCACGCAGCCGGCAACCAACCAAACCGCCGTCATCGCGGTTGGCACGTCGGGCATCGTGACATACATCACCCCGGTGGCGAGCGACAACAGCGGCAGCGCCACCGTGACCTGCACGCCACCTTCGGGCAGCGTCTTGGCGATCGGTGACAACACGATCACATGCACGGTCACCGACGCGGCGGGCAACACCACCGCTTCGACGTTCGTCGTCACCGTGAGTTCGTCGGCCCTGCCAGCAACCGGCACCAACTCCACAGATTTGATCAACTGGGCGTTGACCCTCACCGTCCTGGGCGGCGTCTTGATCGCAACAGCAGCAACCAACCGCCGCCGCCTCCGCAAAGCGCTCTGACCCCTGCCCGCCGAGCTGATCGGCACCCAACCGAGCCGACTATGCAAGTCAACTTCTAAAATTTTGCTCCGAGTTGGATTCGTCGAGTGCAAGGCGCGGGAACCCGAGTCGCCCTTCGGCGATGAGCGGTGATCCGCAACGCAGCAATCGGCGAATCCAGCCGGAGCTACCGGGCGAGCACTCGGTCCGAAGCGATGAACGAGATCGTGGTGGCGACTGACAGGATGCCCACTGCCCACATCACGGCTTGTGTGCCGCTGGCGTCGAACCAACGGCCGATCAGCCACGGGAACGTGAGCCCGCCGATGCCGGCGGCGGCGACGAACCACGCGGTCGCGGCGCCGGTGATGTGGATGCGTCGTTCGAGATAGGTGAACATCACGGGGAACTGTGGTGCGGTGGCGATGCCCATCAATGCGGTGCCGAACCAGAGCGGCGCGGTGCTGCCATTGCCTACGATCAGTGTGGCCGAGGCGACGATCGTGAGCGCCGACGCGTACGAGAGAATCGCCTTCGGTCGGAAGCGTTGAGCCAGCGCTGCTGACAACATGCGGCCCACCGTGAAACCCACCCAGAACACCGTGGTCAACCACGTGGCGGTGAGTTCGGAGAGGTCGATCTCTTCCCCGTAGGTCTTGATCCAGCCCGAGAAGCCGATCTCCAACCCGACGTACAACGTGAAGAACGTCGCCAACAGCAACAGCAGACGCCAGGTGGTGTCGGTGTGTTCGTCACGCGCCGCTGCTGGTGCCGCGGGCGCGGGCGTCGCGAGCGTCCACACGGCAAGCAGCACACAGAACGCGGTTGCCGATCGGGCAGCGAGATCCAGGCCGACGTGAATGAACAGCGGCGACACCAGTGCGCCGAACCCGAAGAACAGGTGCAGGGTGTTCATCGCCCGACCCGAGTTCGCGCGCAGCGTCCACATCAGCAACAGGTTCGCCCCAACGTCTGTGGAGGACGACCCGAGGCCGATCACCACGAAGACGACCACCAGCGCCCCGATCGAGTTGAACATCGGGAGCAGAAACATGCCGAGGCCGATGATGAGCAGCGCTGCTGCAAACACTCGGTGGCCGTTGAAGCGGTCGTACAGCCGACCGGCCGCGAGCGATCCGAAGAAGTAGCCGATGCTTTGTGCAGCGAAGAGCACACCGATGCCACCGATGCCGCTGCCCGACCGATCCCGCAGTTCGCTGAGCGCAGGACCGATGAACGTGAGCGAGATGCCCACCATGAGAAAGCTGGCCAGATAGACCGGCACCGGCATGCCGAAGTCGCTGAACTTGGGCACTTTGCGGGGGTTACCGGGCTCGCTACCGGATCGATTCAGTGAGTCAGCCGACGCATGCACACGCGCCGCCACAACCCGCTGCCGGACGGCTCGTCGGGGCTGGCGCGTTCGCCGCGGCCGCTCCTGCGCTCACGAAGACTGAAAGCAACCGCACGGTGTCGGTGTGGCCGCTCGGGCAGTCGGTGGGCGCGTTCGAGTCGCTCATGGGTCGACGCAGTTCGAACGCGTCGTCACAAGTTCTGCAGCGATATTCGTACACAGGCATTTCGGTGGCGAGCGTATCCGGCCACCAGCTCCCAACCCGTGTCGTGACGGGCGGTCATGAAGGAGTCTGACCCCTGCTTGACGTCACGTGGCGCGCAGCAGCCTGAGCGCCCCTGGCTGCGCCCGCACCACATGCACCTGCTGACCGTGGAGTGCATGGAGTTGCTCGCCGTCGGCCCAAAGTGGTTCGGCGGTTTCGATCATCACCCTGCCGGCACGGCCGGTCGTGACGGCCGCATGATCGAGGTGCGACCCCTTGAACACGCGCGGCAACCACCGCATGAAATCGAGCCGCCCGATCGGCCCGACCGCCACCACGTCGAGTTGGCCGTCGGTGGCGTCGGCGTTCGGACAGATGTGCATGCCGCCACCGAAGAAGCCGGTGTTCCCGACAGCGAACATCGTGAGCGGGCCCTCGATCACCTCGAGTTCCCGGCCGTCGGCATCGGTGAGAGCGATGCGCGCCTCCACAGGCGTGAGACGGCCGATTTCACGGAGCGCGGCCGCGGTGTACTTCGCCGAACCCGGCGGGAACCGCATACGGTTCGCGGTGGCGGTCACGCGACCGGAGTAGCCGGCAGTGAGCACGCTGGCGGCGAGGACGACCGTGTCGGCGCGATCCGCAGCGACGGTGATGACGTCAACGCCCGCGGCGCTCCGGTTCGTCGATGGCGGCGAAGCGGCGAGGCGCACGGCCTCGTCGCCATCGATGCCGAACGACCGAACGAAGTCATTGCCCGACCCGACCGGCACGATCGCAACCTCGATGTCGGAACCAACCACCAGCGGCAGAGCCCGGTGAATGAGCCCGTCGCCACCGCACAAGACGACGCGGGCGACGGGGTGTGCTCGGTCGGCGACATGTCGTCCCAACTCCTCGAGACTCACGATCGAGGGGGTCCATCCCGCCGAACCTGCTGCGGCGACGACCCGACGGGCGACGCCGTCTCGCGATCGGCGGCTTCCACCGTGTCCTTCGACGATGTACAGGACCCCCACCTCGGCGACAGTAGTCGTGCCGCACTCCCAAGAGATACGGCGAGCCACTGAATAGCGTGGATGTGATGGCGGCCGCGGTGTTGTTCACCATCAGCCCGACGGTGCTCCTCAGCCACGGACCTCGTTCAACTCTGGATTGCAGAGATATAGATATCCTTATATAGTGGTTCGCGTGCCGCTGACAGCCACCTCCGCTCTCGACGCGTTGCGCGCCGTCGGCGAGTCGACCCGACTGCGTTTGGTGGCGCTGCTCAGTCATGGCGAACTCACCGTCACCGACCTCACCGACATCTGCGGCCAATCGCAACCTCGCATCTCACGGCACCTCAAGTTGTTGGTGGAAGCCGGAGTGGTCGACCGTCACCGCGAGGGCACATGGGTCTATTTTTCACTGGTAGCAGGCGGTCCGCTGCGCGCATTCGTCGATGACGTGCTCGGGTCGATCGATCCGCTCGATGCAACGTTCGCCACCGACCTCGATCGGCTGGAACTGGTACGCAGCAAACGGTCCGATGCGGCGCAGCAGTACTTCGCGAACATCGCTGCCGAGTGGGACCACGTGCGGTCCCTCCACGCACCCGACGCAACCGTCGAAGCTGCCATCACCGCCGCCGCCCACGAAGTGCCGTTCCGGTCGTTGCTCGACATCGGCACGGGCACCGGGCGAATGCTGCAACTGCTCGCCACACATCCTGGAGTCGACCGAGCCGTTGGCCTCGACAGCAGCCACTCGATGTTGGCCGTGGCTCGCGCCAACCTCGACCGAGCCGAGATCCGCAACGTCGATCTCCGGCAGGGCGACGCGTACACACCCCCGTTCGAACCCGGCTCGTTCGACCTGGTCGTGTTGCATCAGGTGTTGCACTTCCTCGACGACCCTGCTCGAGCGGTCAGCGAAGCAGCCCGGTTGGTAGCACCTGGAGGACGAATCCTCATCGTCGACTTCGCGCCGCACACGCTGACGTTCCTACAAACCGAGCATGCTCACCGCCGACTCGGCTTTCGCGCCGATACGGTCGCCGACTGGCTGACAGCGGCGGGCGTCGACGTCACCACCATCGATCTCATCGCACCGCCAGCCGACGCGCAGCTCACCGTTGCGCTCTGGCTCGCCACACAACAGGAAGTCACGGTACGAGCATGAGCTCCCGCCATCCGCACGTCAGCTTCGAGTTCTTTCCACCCAAGTCCGACAAGGGCTTGGAGAGTTTGCAGTCGGCCATTGCCGAACTCTCTGCGGTGATGCCGATGTACCACTCGATCACCTACGGCGCAGGCGGGTCCACCCGCGACTTCTCGTTCGCCGCCATCGAGGCGGCCTCGGGGACCGCACGCCACGACGCCGGAACGGTGCCGATCGCACCGCATCTCACCTGCGTGGGTCAGTCGCGCGACGACGTGTTCGCCACGGTCGACCGGTTCGCTGCGTTGGGTGTGACCCACATCGTTGCGCTGCGCGGCGACCCGCCAGAAGGCATCGATGCCGCGTACACCGCACACGCTGATGGGTTCCAGAGCACCGCCGAACTCGTGGCGGCCATCATGACCCGCGGCGACTTCAGCGTGGCAGTGTCGGCGTACCCCGAGAAGCATCCCCAGTCACCGTCGTTCGATCACGACCTCGACGTCCTCGCAGCAAAGGTCGACGCCGGGGCCAAGCGGGCGATGACGCAGATGTTCTTCGACAACGACCTGTTCCTCTCGTACCGCGATCGCGCCAGCGCGCGCGGCATCGACATCCCGATCGTGCCCGGCATCTTTCCCATCCACTCGTTTCCCGCAGTTGCCCGGTTCGCCGCAAAGTGCGGGGCATCCATGCCAGCCAGCATCGCGGCGCGTTTCCACGGGCTCGATGACGACCCGGAAGCAACGTTCGAAGTGGCCGCAGAGGTGGCCGCACAACAGATCAACGATCTGGCCGCCGAAGGCATCGAGCACGTCCACATCTACACCCTCAACAAGGCCCCGCTCGCGCTCGCAGTGTGTGAACGCATCGGCCTCAGGAAAGCCGCATCATGACGATCACCACCACCGAAGGGATAGTGCCAGGCACTATCCCTTCGCGCATTGAACAGCTTCACGCCGAGGCCGCCAAGCGCATTCTCGTTCTCGACGGTTCGGCGGGAGTGCTGTTGCAGAACTACGGGCTGAGCGAAGACGACCTGCGCGGCGAGCGCTTCGCCACGCACCCGCGTTCGCTGGCGGGTGACTTCGACGTGTTGTCGATCACGGGCCCCGACGTGCTGCGAAGGATGCATCGGTCGTATCTCGACGCGGGTTGCGACGTGTTGTGCACCAACACGTTCCAGGCGACGTCGATCACGCAGCGCGAGTACGGTCTCGAGCAGCCAGAGATCATCTACGAGATGAACCTCAAGGCAGCGCAACTCGCTCGAGAGTGCGCCGATGCGTACACCGCCGCCGATGGCCGCATGCGCTGGGTGGCCGGTTCCGTCGGGCCCACCAATGTCACCTTGTCGCTGTCGCCGCGGGTGGAAGACCCCGGCTACCGCGCTTCGACCTTCCGTGAACTCGGTGCCAGCTATCGCGAGCAGATGCTGGCCCTCATCGATGGTGGCGTCGACCTCATCCTGATCGAGACCATCTTCGACACGCTCAACGCCAAGGCCGGCATCTGGGCCGCGCGACGGCTGTTCGCCGAGATCGGTCGCGAGGTGCCCGTTATGATCTCGGGCACCATCACCGACCGGTCGGGTCGCACGTTGTCGGGCCAGACCACGGGTGCGTTCTGGCAGTCGATGCGTCACGCCAACCCGTTCTCGATCGGGCTGAACTGTTCGCTCGGCGGTGCCGAGATGCGGCCGTACGTGTCCGAACTGAGCAGCTTGGCGAACACGCTCACCTGCGTGTATCCCAACGCCGGGTTGCCGAACGAGCTCGGTGGCTACGACGAGTCACCTGGTCAGACCGCAGCCGTGTTGCGCGAGTTCGCCGAAACCGGTTTCGTCAACATCGTCGGCGGATGCTGCGGCACCACCCCGGCGCACA
>DATKCX010000286.1:0-11826 GCA_035512975.1 Ilumatobacter sp. | reverse complement strand
GCTGCTGCAGGAGGCCGGCCTGCCGGACGGCGTCTTCAACGTGGTGCACGGCGACAAGCAGGCGGTCGACGCTTTGCTCCTGCACGAGGACATCAGGGCGATCTCGTTCGTGGGCTCGACGCCGATCGCGAAGTACATCTACGAGACCGGCACCCGCAATGGCAAGCGTGTGCAGGCGCTCGGGGGTGCCAAGAACCACATGTTGGTGTTGGCTGATGCCGATCTCGACATGGCTGCCGACGCGGCCATCAGCGCCGCGTACGGTTCGGCCGGCGAGCGCTGCATGGCGATCTCGGTGGTGCTGGCAGCGGAGTCGATCGCCGACGGGCTGGTACAGAAGATCGGCGATCGGATCCCCGGTCTGGTCGTCGGTGCGGGCGACGCTCCCGACAGCGAGATGGGTCCCCTTATCACTGCGGAATCACGCGACCGCGTCGCGGGGTTCATCGCGGGGGCTGCGGCTGAGGGCGCGACGGTGGTCGTCGATGGCCGACCGTCCGAGCCCACGCCGGGATTCTTCATCAATCCCACCTTGATCGACCACGTCGAGCCGGGCATGAAGTGCTACGACGAAGAGATCTTCGGGCCGGTGCTTTCGGTGAAGCGAGTGGCCGGCTATCAGGAAGGTGTCGACACCATCAACGCCAGCCCGTTCGCCAACGGCACGGCGATCTTCACCCGTGACGGCGGCGCTGCTCGCCAGTTTCAGTACGACCTCGAGGTCGGCATGGTCGGCATTAACGTGCCGGTGCCGGTGCCGGTGAGTTACTACAGCTTCGGCGGTTGGAAGGCCAGCCTGTTCGGCGACACCCACATCTACGGGCCTGAAGGCATCAACTTCTACACCCGCGGAAAAGTGGTCACCAGCCGGTGGCCCGACCCGTCCACCAGCAAAATCGACCTCGGCTTCCCCGAAACCCGCTGACACGCCTGGTGCCAGGCACCAGGCGTGTCAGGCGGCGAGGCCGATCGCTCGCTCGATCATCAGATGAAGATCTGTTTCGCCGGCCCTCAGCCTCTTTCGCACTCGAGTTGCCGCACTGTTGCGCGCCTTGTTGTTGGGAAATGGCAAGCTGCTGAGGAGCTCTTGGCCAACCTCGCCACCCAACCGCTCTGCGATTCCGAGGGTGATCGTTCGGGTGAGGTTCCGGCTTGACACCTCAGTTTCTGAAATGTCCTGCTCGGCGATTGCGGTTTCGATCGCCCATTGCCAGACGGCGAGATCCGTGCCGGGCACGCTGGTGCTCGAGTCACCTTCCACGAAGTCGCGCATTCCGGCCCGGCCGCCGTGCCAGTCGAGCAGTACCGACGTGTTCAGCCAGTTCGGTCGTGCTACCAACCCCAGGTAGGCGGCGTAACTCGACCACCTGTAACTCGACAGCGGTGCCGAAGGTTGTAGATCCGCGGGGTTGCGATGAATGTACCTCCCGACGTTGTCGACGTAGCTGGGAGTCGTGCAGAGAATCGAGCGGAAACGGCCACGGAAGATCGGTCCATCCGATCCGATGCTGTCGTTCACCGACCGGGTGTACATGGAACCGACCCTGTGCATGAACTCGGATATGCCGCCATTCGCACAGTGCAGCAGCAGATGGAAGTGGTTGGGCATGAGGCAGAACGCATGAACTTCGGTGCCGTACAAGTGATGGCTCTGACCCACCAGGTCGAGGAAGCGGCGTGCATCACCAGCGTGACGGAAGATGTCTCGTCGACCTGCGCCACGGTTCATGACGTGATGCCAACCGCCTTCGGGATCTGGTCGAAGAATGCGGCCCATGGTCGACATTTTGCTGTGGGGGTGTTGCGGTGGACCTGACACGCCTGGTGCCTGGCACCAGGCGTGTCAGGGTTCGATGATCTTGAACATTGACTGGAAGGTGTCGAGGTTTCCGAAGATCGCACGTACCGAGTGTGTGTTGCCGGCGACCGTGACGTCGCCGCACGACAGGGCGTCGTCGATCGTGGTTTCGTTGGCGCTGATCTCCAGGAGCACCGAGCGGGGCATCACGACCGTCGCGTCGGCGTGTGCAGCAAGGCCAGGGCGGCTGCTCATGGCCCGGTTCGACACGACCACGTGCCACACCTCGTCGCCTTCGGCGGCACCGGGCAACGTGAGGTTGACGGTGACATCGACACCGCCGACATCTTCGGCTCGAAGCCGAACAGCGGTGGAGTCGAGCAACTGCCCCACCGTCATGGCAGCCAACATGCCGCGCTTCATGCTGTCGCCGCGTGGCAAGGAACCGTTCCGCAACTCCTGCGCGCCCGTGAGGTAGGCATTGCGAAAGGTCGCGGATTCGGCTTGATAGCCGAGCTGCTCGAGCGCGTCGGCCTGCAGTTCGCGGGCCGCAACGTTCGACGGATCAGTGAACACCAGATGGTTCACCAGTTCAGCAACCCACCGGTAGTCGCCGGCACCGAACGCTGCTCGACCGGCGGCGAGGAGACCGTCGGGTCCGCCGGCCAACTCGACGTAGCGCGCCCCCACCTCAGCGGGAGGCAACTTCCACAGGTTGGCCGGGTTGCCGTCGTACCAGCTGAGGTAGCGCTGATACACGGCCTTCACGTTGTGGGCGAGGTGCCCGTAGTAGCCGGTGGCATGCGAGTCGTGCACAAGTTCCGGCGGAAGTGCGAGCGTCTCGGCGATCTCCAAGGCGGTGTGCCCGTGGTTCGCCTGGCGCATCGTTTGGTCGTGAATGAACCGGTACAGGTCGCGCTGCTTGCGAAGGAAGTCGACGATGTCGTCGTTGCCCCAGCGCGGCCAGTGGTGCGAGGCGAACATCACGTCGGTCGAGGGGCCGTACAGGTCGATCGCCTCGTCGATGTACTTGGACCAGTTCAACGAGTCGCGCACCTGAGCGCCGCGGATGGGCACCAGGTTGTGCATGGTGTGCGTGCAGTTCTCGGCCATGCACAACCAGCCGCGCCCGGCTGCGACTCGGTCGGGGAAGAAGAAGTTCATCTCAGCGGGAGCTTCCGACTCGGGCGTGAGCTGGAACACGATGCGCACGCCGTCGACGATGAGCTCCTCGCCGGTGAACGTGATCTCTTCGGTGGGCGCGATGAGACCGGACTGGGCCAAGGGAATGCCCTTCCCGAGCCCGCAGTCGACGTGCGTGCGCGGACCCGGCGGCAGGAGCGGCCCGAACTGATAGTGGGCGCGGCGCTGCATGGCGAAGCCAGCGATCACGTTCTCCGCGATCGCCTCGTGCAGGAAGCCTTCGGGTGCGATGACCCGACAACCGCCGGCAGCGACCGCCTCGTGGGATGTGACGCCCAGTACGCCACCAAAGTGATCCGCGTGCGAATGGGTGTAGACCACTGCGACGACGGGGCGGGTGCCGAGGTTCTCGTTGGCCAGCGCCAAGCAGTCGCGGGCGCACGCCTCGACGGTGAGCGGATCGATGACGATCCAACCGGTCGCGCCCGCGACGAACGTGACGTTGGAGATGTCGTACCCGCGGGCTTGCCACACACCAGGAGCGACTTCGAAGAGCCCGTGGATGTTGTTCAGTTGCGACTGGCGCCACAGGCTGGGATTCACGCTGCCAGGGTTGGCCGCGCCCTGCTCGATGAAGTCGTAGCGCGACACATCCCACGCGATGCCCCAGTCGCTTCGGATCACGCCGGTGGGGTGCTGAGCGATGAGTCCGCGCGACGCGCGCTCGAAGTCGGCAGGGTCCATTCGCAGGTCCCGAGGAGTGTTGGCGATCAATGTGTGTTCGCTCGGATCCTTTGGTGCAGCGCCCATCGGCGAAGCCTTGCCGATCGATGGCCGGGAACCGCAACGCAGGTCGATTCGCCCGTGAGAGCGAGACACGACCGCAAACGGTCGCGCGGACAGCCTCGGATCATCGTGTGAACGGACTGTGACGAGAGTGGGGTTGCTTTACGGGTTGTCAAGCAGATGGTTACAGTCGCAGCATGGATGTCGGTGTGGTGCTTCAGACGACGCCCCCTTCGAGCAGGGTGATCGACCTGGCGAAGCGGGCGGAGACCTACGGGTTCAGTCACGTGTGGACCTTCGACTCTCACATCTTGTGGCAAGAGCCGTACGTCATCTACAGCCAGATCTTGGCCGAGACCCGCAACGTGACCGTCGGGCCGATGGTCACGAACCCGGCCACGCGCGACTGGACCGTCACGGCCAGCACCTACGCCACGCTCAACGAGATGTATGGCAACCGCACCGTGTGTGGCATCGGTCGCGGCGACAGTGCGGTGCGCGTCACCAACGGCAAGCCCACCACGCTCGTCACCATGGGCGAGGCGATTCACGTCATTCGCGAACTGGCCAATGGTCGCTCGGTCGACTACAAAGGCTCCACCATCACCTTGCCATGGGCGAGCAAGTCTCGGCTCGAGGTGTGGGGTGCCGGGTACGGCCCCAAGGCGCTCAAACTCGTTGGTGAAACGTGCGATGGCTTCATCTTGCAACTCGCCGACACGGCCATCGTGGAGTGGACCATCGCGTCGGTGCGGGCGGCGGCCGAAGCCGTGGGCCGCAACCCCGACGACATCACGATCTGTGTTGCCGCGCCGGCCTACGTGGGCGCGAGCGACGACGCCTCCATCGCCTACATGCGCGATCAGTGTCGCTGGTTCGGCGGCATGGTCGGCAACCACGTTGCCGACATCGTCGAACGTTACGGCGACGACAGCAACGTTCCTGCGGCCCTCACCGAGTACATCAAGAACCGCAAGGGCTACGACTACAACCAGCACGGGCGCGCCGGCAACACCCACGCCGACTTCGTGCCCGACGAGATCGTCGACCGGTTCTGCTTGCTCGGCCCGCCCGACGAACAGCTCCGCCGGCTCGAAGAACTCCGGTCGCTCGGTGTCGACCAGTTCGCGATCTACCTCCAGCACGACGGCAAAGACGCCACGCTCCAGGCCTACGGCGAGCACATCATCCCTCGGCTGAACGAGCAAACGCTCGCGAAAGCATGAGCGCTCTCTCGTGACCCAGCGCGCAGTCCAACGAGTCGTCCTGTTTGCAGTCGCCCTGTTCGTCGGCGCGGCAATGTGGGAGTTCTACAAGGTCATCGGGCCGGCCGATGGCGGATCGGTCTTCGGCTGGCACCTCATTCCGAAGTCGAACAACCAAGCCATGCCGCACACGTGGGACATCGTCGACCGCATGTTCCGCCCGGAGAGTGCGGCGCTCGACGAACCGATCTGGCGGACCATCCTCGGTTACTCGTGGTACACGTTCCGCTTGGCGTTGGTGGGGTTGGTCCTCGGCGTCGTCATCGGCACGGCGATCGCGGTCCTCGCAGCTCGGTTCAGCATCGCCGAGCGCGCCATCATGCCGTGGGTCATCATGTCCCAGACCGTGCCGCTCATCGCCCTCGCCCCTCAAGTGGTGAGTTGGAGCGGCAAGTTCGACATCTTCGGCTGGGAATGGAAGAAGTGGATGTCGGTGTCGCTGCTGGCCGCGTTCCTCGCGTTCTTTCCCATCGCGGTGGGCACGTTGCGCGGGCTGAAGTCGGCACCTCCCGCTGCGCTCGAGCTGATGGACAGCTACGCCGCATCGTGGTGGCGCACACTGATCAAGCTCCGCTTTCCGGCCGCCATCCCCCACATCGTTCCAGCCGCCAAGTTGGCTGCGACGTTGTCGGTGGTGGGCGTCATCGTGTCCGAGGTGTCCACCGGCGTCAGCGGTGGCATCGGCCGAGCGGTCATCTCGTATCAACAGACGGCGAGTGGCGATCCCACCAAGCCGTACGCGGCCGTCGTCGGCGCCGCAGTACTCGGTCTCGCCCTCTACGGCCTGGTCGTTCTCGTCGATGTCATCGTGATGCGCAACCGGCCCCAGGAGGCAGACGCGTGAAGTCCCAGCATGCAACCGCGAATTCGGGTGCGCCATCCTCTGTTGCGAACACGGTCGTGGTGGATCACCTGTCGAAGGTGTTCAACGCGGGCAAGCCCAGCGAGGTTCGGGCACTCGCCGACATCGAACTGGCCATCGAGCCCGGCGAGTTCATCTCGCTGATCGGCCCGTCGGGTTGCGGCAAGTCCACCCTGCTGCGACTCATCGCCAACCTGATCGAGCCCTCGGAAGGCTCGATCATGGTCAATGGCAAGAGCGCTGCTCAGGCGCGAGTCGATCAGGACTACGGCATGGCGTTTCAGCAGGCTGGGCTGTTCGATTGGCGCAGTGTGCAGAAGAACATCGAGCTCCCACTCGAGTTGAAGGGTTGGGACAAAGCGCGCCGGGCCGACCGCGCGCAGGAAATGCTCGAACTCGTCAAACTTCCCGAGTTCGCCCGCTACATGCCGTGGCAACTCTCTGGTGGTATGCAGCAACGCGTCGCCATCGCTCGCGCGCTTGCGGCGCATCCGCAGCTGCTGCTCATGGACGAGCCGTTCGGAGCGCTCGACGAGATGACCCGCGAGCACATGCAGGCAGAACTGCTGCAGATCTGCAACGTCACCGAGACCACCGTGGTATTCGTCACCCATTCCATTCCCGAGGCGGTGTATCTGTCTGATCGGGTGGTGGTGATGTCGCCGCGGCCAGGACGAATCACCGACATCATCGATGTCGACCTCGGTCGGAACCGTGACGACGACACTCGCGAAGACGACCGGTTCTACGCATCGATCACGTCTGTGCGAGAAGCGCTGCGGCGGGTCGACGACGGCACGACGAGCGTGCGCCCGCGCGGCGGGGTCGACGACCGGTGAGCGCGTTGACGTCGACGCCCGCCAGTGATGGTGACCACGCGTCCGACACGTCCGACACGTCCGACGCGATTCGCCGTGCTGTTGCCGTTGTGTGGCCGCCGCTCGCGTTCGGGCTGGCGTTCGTGTTGTTGTGGGAGGCGGTCGTGAAGGGCTTCGACCTCAAGCCGTACTTCCTGCCTGCGCCGTCGTCGGTGCTCGACGCGTTCTTCGACAACCTCGACAATGTCTGGAGCGCAACGAGGGTGTCGGGAACCAACGCCTTCGTCGGCTTGCTGGCGGGAGCAATCCTCGGCGTGGCGCTCAGTTTCGCGCTGATGCGGTTCGACGTCCTCAACCAGCTGGTCTCACCGTTGGCGGTCGCCCTCAACGCGATTCCGATCATCGTCATCGTCGCGTTGTTCTCTTCCATGTATCCGTCCACCAGTGAGATCCCGCGGCGGCTCATGGTCACGATCATCGTGAACTTCATCGTGTTGGTGAACGTGTCGAAGGGTTTGCGTCAGGTGTCGCGCACGCACCTCGAACTGCTGCGATCCCTGGCAGCGTCACCGTCGGACGTATTGCGCAAGGCGCGCATTCCCAACGCCATTCCGTACTTCTTCACATCACTGAAAATCGCCGCGCCGACCGCGGTGATCACCGCATTCGTATCGGAGTACTTCGGCGGCCGACAACACGGGCTCGGCTACTTCATTCCGAGCAACTTCGCGAACTCCAAAACCGCAATTGCATGGGCCTACGTCGTCGGCGCATGCTTGCTGGGCTTGGCGTTCTACCTGATCTCCATCCTGATGGAGTACATCACACAACACAATCGGGGCCCCGCCCCCGGGGGAGCATGAACATGAGAACACGAAACGTAGGTAAGGCGCTCAGCGTCGTTGCCGCGCTGTCGTTGATCGCCGCCGCGTGCGGCGATGACGACGACGATGCCGCCGACACCGCGGCCGATGTGGCCGACAGCGTGCAAGATGCCGTTGACGAAGCGCTCGACGACGCGGAGGCCGCTGTCGACAGCGCAGTCGATGCGGTCGACGACGCGATCGACGATGCCACCGACGGTGGCGATTGCGAAGCGGTCGAAGATGTCAGCTTGCAGTTGCAGTGGTTCACGCAGGCTCAGTTCGCCGGCTATTACGCAGCCGTTGACCAGGGCTTTTACGAGGACAAGTGCTTGAACGTCGACATCGTCCAGGGCGGCGTCGACATCGTTCCCCACGTGCAGCTTGCGAACGGCGACGCCGACTTCGCGATCTCGTGGGTGTCGAAGGCACTCGCCGGCCGTGAAGCCGGTGCCGACATCACCAACATCGGCCAGATCTTTCAGCGGTCGGGCACCTTGCAGGTGTCGTTTGCCGATTCGGGCATCACCAGCCCAGCTGACTTCGAAGGCAAGAAGATCGGTAACTGGGGCTTCGGTAACGAGTACGAGATCTTCGCCGCCTTGGGCAGCGTCGGTCTCGACCCCGCCGAAGACGTCGAACTGGTTGCCCAGAACTTCGACATGAACGCACTGCTCGCCGGCGAGATCGATGCGGCCGAAGCCATGACGTACAACGAATACGCACAGTTGCTCGAGGCCGTGAACCCCGACACCGGTGAGTTGTACACCCCAGAAGACTTCACCGTCGTCAGCTACACCGATGTCGGCGTGGGCATGCTGCAAGACGCGATCTGGGCTGACGAGAGCCGCCTGGCCGAAGAGCCGGAGTACCGGGATCAAGCAGTCCGGTTCGTCGCTGCCTCGATGGAAGGCTGGGCGTACTGCCGCGACAACGTCGAGTCATGCCGCGACATCGTGTTGGCCGCTGGCCCGGCACTTGGTGCAAGTCACCAGCTGTGGCAGATGAACGAAGTCAACAAGCTCATCTGGCCGTCGGCCGCCGGCATCGGTTTCATCGACGACGCCGAGTGGACGCGCACTGTGGAGATCAGCCTCAACACACCGAACCTCGAAGGCACGACCGTTCTCACGGCCGAGCCGACCGATGGTGCCTACACGAACGACATCGTGCAGGAAGCATGGGCATTGCTGGAAGGCATGAGCCTCGACCTCACCGGTGGCGGCTTCGCCCCGATCGACGTCGAGCTCGCCGAAGGCGGCGCCTGACGAATTGACGACGGGGCGTGGAGCGTGCCTGGGCGCTCAGCGGATAGGCGAGGCTCTGCCGAGCCTGTCTGCTGGGCAACCCCAATAGATACGGGGAGAAGTCAGCGGAATGAAAAGGAGCGCAGCGACCTATCCGCTGACTCTCTTGGCACGTTCCACGCCCCGTTGCCGCGTGTCTACGGCTCCACGACGGAGAGTTCCACCGAATAGTGAGCAGCGTCGTAGACGTGATCGCCCAGTTCGATGGCGCGGCCGGTGTCGTCTTGCATGGCGCGCTGCATCGTCAACAACGGGGCACCCACGGAGACGCCCAGGATCGCCGCGTCGACCGCGTTGGCGGCTACCGCGCCGAGGGTTTGCATGGCCGAATGCGGGCGGACGCCGCGCTCGCGGATCAGCGCATACAGACCGTTGGCGGCGAGTTGGTCGGGTGTGATGTGCCCGGCCGCATCGACGATGATCCAGTTGCGAAGAACGGCGATGCGTTGCGTCCCGGCGGCACGACAACGTTCGATGAACACCACCTCGGTGCCAGTTGGTACTCCGAGGGCAGTCGCCGCTCGCTCGGTGGCGCGGCGACGCTCCAGAGTGAGCACGTTGGTGACCGGCTGGCGCCCCGACTCAGCGAGATCGTCGAACAGGCTCGACAGTTTGAACGGCCGACGCACCTGATCGCTGACCACCTGCGTGCCCACGCCGCGGCGTCTCACGAGCAACCCATGATCAACGAGCGACTGGATCGCGCGTCGCACCGTGGGACGCGACACCTGCCAACGCTCGGCGAGCTCGAGTTCGTTGTCGAGGAACCCACCTTTGGGCAGCACGCCGGTGCGAATGGCCTCTTCGAGTTGCCCGCTCAACTGGTGGTAGAGCGGCACGGGGCTCACCCTGTTGAGGACGATGTCGAGGTCAGCCACCCGGTGAATCGTATGAGGCCCATCAGGACTTTGTCGATATGTCGTGACAAAGGCGCGCCGGCGCTGGTTCACCCGCGCTGGCGGCGACCGCGTGCGAGGATTCGCCGCAGATTGATCGGCCGGTGCGGCACGGGCGAACTCGTGGCGATGTTGGTGACCGAGTCACCGTGTTCCCACAGGCCGTGGAGCATGTCTTCGAGGTGGTGGGTGTCGCGCACGCGGGCCCGAATCACGTGAGACTCCGACCCGGTGACGCGCAGCGCCTCGATCACTTCGGGCATTGCGGCGATGTCGGTATCGACCGTGGACGAACCGCGTGGCGAGTTCAAACGTACGACACACAGCAGGGGAAAGCCGATGCGTTCGTAGTCGACGACCGCCCGGTAGCCGATGATCACGCCGATCTCTTCGAGCTTGCGAACCCGTTCGGTCACCGCCGGAGCGGAGAGCCCGACGCGTTCACCCAGTTCACGGAACGACATCCTTCCGTCGGTTTGCAGCAGATCGATGAGTTCGATGTTGATGTCGTCCAGTTCAACCATCTGCCGATGTTATCAAGGCATATGTGCCACCTTGCTTCCGAAAGAAGGCTACTGAATCGAATTCTGCCCTGAGAAACGTGTTTAACAAATTGTTTGCGGAGTACCAGAGTCATACCCTGATGGACATGAACAACCCCCAAGCCAACGCATTCCAGCATCTTCTGGCGGCATGGCGTCGCCGCGACGACGCCCGTCGCAGCGGCTCGTTCGGCGACCTCGCGCAAGCGCGTATCGCCCTCGACAACGCCCGCTCTGACCTGTACGCCCACGGGTTCGGCAACCGCTGAACCACAGACCGCTGTGTCACCGCGGTCACCCGGCACCGCACTCCGGTGCCGCTAGATCTCCGCTGACCAGGCCGACATCGGCCTGGTCGGTCAGCCGCTGAACCCGGCGAGCATGTCTTGGAGCGACTCCAAGCCAGCTGCCAGCGACTCGGAGAGATTGGCCAGCTCAGTCTCACCCACGTCAATTGCGATCGGCAGATCGAGATCGACCGAGAACTCGTCGTCGATCGGTACGGTCTCGTCGATCGGAATGTCGACCACCAGGTCGATCGGAACCTCGATGTCCACGGGCACCGTGACATCGAGCGGAATGCTGAAGCCGAGCGCTGTCTCGACTTCGATGGTTGTGTCGAACGTCTCTTTGATCGGAATCGACGTCTTGATGGGCACCTGCACCGTCCGCTTGATCACGACCTCGGTCTGCACCGGGATCGTTTCGTTGATCGGCACGTTGAACGAAATCGTCGACTCGCTGAACTCACGGAGTCCGGCGATCGCCTCTTCCACCCCGGCCGAAATCTCGGGTTCGAGCTCGACGAGCTTCTCTTGGAACCCGGTGATCTGGGACGCGTACAGCGCGGCACCAGCTTCTACCCGTTCGAGGTCGGTCCGAGCAGTGTCGAGCGCTGTCTGCGTGGCTGCGAGTTCATCACGTGCCGCCGAGGCGTCGCCTTGAGCGTCAGCGACGCGGCCGAACAGCAGCGCGATGGTCGCGAACGCCGCCACGAGCAACAGCCCGAGCAGACCGATCATCACGTTCACCCGGCGCCGCAGTGTGAGGAGCGCTCCACCGTCCACAACCGGAACGCCGCCGATCAACACTCCGCCATCCAACCCGTCGCCATCCAACCCGTCGCCATCCAACCCGTCGCCATCCAACCCGTCCCGGGTGTTGTCGTCGAGACTTTCGGCGTCGCTCGCATCATCGTTCGCAGCATCTGCAGCGTTCGTCATGGCCGGCACGTCAGCAGTTGGGTCGCCGACGGGCACTTCTCCCGCGAGCGCGGAGGTGATCAGCACGTCGGGTGTGTACCGCTGGCCCGTGGGTTCATGCTTGCGGCCCGTCGCGCCGTCGGTGAGGTTTCCGGCAGTGGCTGCTCCCGCCGGTAGCTCTTCGGCGGTGTCGTCGTCAGGGATGTTGGTCATGGTGATTTCTCCGAGGGGGCGTCGCATGGCGAAGGTGATGGCGAGACCGATGGCCACGACCACGGCAGCGGCCGTGAACGTCTCGGCGATCGCCTGGGCAGTGAGCCGCTCTTGCGCGGCGAGCAGTTCGT
>DATKCX010000285.1:0-3680 GCA_035512975.1 Ilumatobacter sp. | reverse complement strand
TCGAGCGTGATCAGATCGGCGTGAGGTATCCGCCTCCGCAGTTCCAGCGCGCTGTCGTAGCTGACGATCCGATCGTCGGTACCCTGGATGATCAGCACGGGCATCGTCATCGCCGTCACCGCGGCCTCGATGTCGGCCAGCGGGATCTGAGGCTCGCCTTCCCGACCGAGCGCGATCAGTTCACCCTCGGTCTCCATGGCCCAGCCGGTCGTGTCGTCCCACACCTTGGTCGAATGCGGGTCGGAACAGCATTCGGAGAAAAAGAACTCCACGAAGTCGGACCAGTTCTCGCGCCAGTAGTGGACGTTGTACTTCTCCCATCCCTGCGGGTCGTCGATGCGGTCGAACATCCCGGCGTAGATCGCAGTTCGGCCCGGATGGGGGACGACCCACGGGTGCGACGCGGAGATTGCGACCACTCCGTCGATGCGGTCGGGGTGAAATGCGCCGAGCATCGTGGAGATACCTCCCCCACGTGACAGGCCGATCGCGGTTGCGGTGGCGGTGTCGGTGGCATCGAGCACGGCGAGGGCGTCGTCGAGTTGCGACCGATCGCCATAGCGTTCGGAGTCGTAGATGCGATCGGACTTTCCGTTGCCGACGGGATCGTAGGTGACCACTCGGTAGTGCCGAGACAGAAACGGGATCGTGAACTTCCAGTGGCGGGAGTGGATGATCTGCCAGGTCTGCGTGAGCAGCGCGGTCGGCGCGCCCGCCGGGCCGTACACCTCGTAGGCGATGTGTGCGCCGTTGCACTCGACCGTGCCCTCGTGGGTGGGAAGGGCTGCCCTCATGGTTCCTGCTCCACAACAGGCTTCTCGACGAGTGCGATTGCTTCGCCGACGCGGCGAAGGGCCGAGCGGATGGGGAGGGCATCGTTCTCGCGTCCGAGCAGCAGCATCGATTCCGCTCCGAGGAACGCACCGGCGACGAGCGCAACGATCTCGGACGACGGGAACGGGCCGAACCGGGCACCGGCCGCCCGGGCACGTTCGACCACATCGGTGAGTAGATCGGTCCAGGCTTTTCCCAGGACGTTGACCGCTTCGCGGACGTCGGGCGAGCTCCAACCGGCTGCCATCATCTCTTGCAGCACCCGCACGTACCCGGATTCGATGTCCGCGTCGAGGTAGTCGCAGGCCAGGTTCCACCGCTCCGAGAGCGAGATGTCGAGCGCGAACATGTCGCTCTGACGCCGCACGAGTGATTCGTTCTCTTCGCGCAGCATCGCCAAGATGAGCTGTTCCTTGGACCTGAAGTGATAGTGGATCTGCGACAGCGGGACTTCGGCAAGATCGGCCACTTTGCGGGTGGACATTGCAGCGAAGCCTGATTCCAGCAGCACTCGGCGCGCTGCGGCGAGGATCTGTTTCGACGTCGAGGAGCGCCGCTCGGTCGTGGGCTGTGTTGCGGTCATGACGCTCCTTCCTAAATCGGTCGATCGACCGAATCTTCGCAGACGGCCCGATCGATGTCAACCGATCAGTGAGGAGTGATTGGTCGTGACGCTTTGAAGTTCCCGAGACGGCGTTCAGCCCGGGTTCGCTCGCTCAAGCGTGAACGGCCATCAGGCCCGCGCAGGGTCAGTGGCGCAGGAGGGTCGTCAGGATCTCAGAGATCAGCCGGCTGATCTCGATGTCGACCGAGCCGAGGCGGTGGATGAGCCGCCGTCGGTTCACCGAGCGGAGCAGCTCGCATTGGACGTAGCTCGTGGTGTCGAGTCCGGTGGTGGGGGTGGGCTCGACTTCGACGTGAAGCGACAGGCCGCGTCGCACCGACGTGAGTGGGCACACGATGGCGAAGGGGAAGTCGGCTCCGAACGTGTCGGGCGGACCGATCACCACGGCGGGTCGATGGTGAGCCGGCTCGCCAGGGAACTGGTCGCCGAAGTCGACGAGCCACAGTTCGTCAGGCGATGCCATCGGGTACGGACGTGCGCTCGGCGTCGGCGAGGTACTCGGCCCAGGCCCCTGGGTCGGCGCGCAGGGTGTTGAGCTCCTCGGTGACGTGCTGCGCGAACCGCTGCCGCTTGAGCGCTTCTGCAGCAGCCCGGGTGGTGTCCATCAGTGACGCCCCGGTTTCGGCCGCCAACTCGAGGAGCACCGCATGAGTATCGGTGTCGACCCGAATCGTCGTCGTCGCCATTCCTGCAGTCTACCGCTTGTAGATGATTCGTCTACAGCAGTTGCATCGAGGGCCTCGCGGGTCAGGCTGGATCGGGTTCGTTCCAGGGAACGCTTCCGGCTGCTACCCAGTGCGTGAGCTTCTCGGCCTGGTCGTTGGCATGAAGGTGGCGGGGTGGCGTGGCGAACGTTGCGTACGGCCGACAACGCATGACGACCCGCTCTTCTTCTTTGACCATCGCCTCGACGAGGGGGCGAAACTCCTCCGACAGGGGCTCACCCGACATACGGCCGCCGACGGCCATACCGACGTCGGTAGCGAGCACCGGGTCGCGGTCGAGGGTGACGTCGCAGTACACCTGCAGGAAGGTGAACGGCCAGCGTTCATCGAGAATGCAGAGACTGACCTTCGAGACCCTCGCAGCAGCCTTGGCCTTGGCCCGACCGGCCATGGTGGACACGAGCAGCTCGTCGGTGTCGGTCGGGATGTAGTACACCACCGACATTGCGGGCCCGTCTTCCTTGCGGCCGTAGCCGAAGACGCACGTGCGATGGGTACGGACGAACTCGCGTCGTTCGGATGGAAGCATGTCTCGATCGGTCGGTGCCGTGAACGGTTCGGCGGCGAGTGGTAGCAGCAGCATGAATGGTTTCTCCTGAGTGGGTGTTGTGAAGGCCGAAAGTGGGTGAGTGCGGGGTTGTTCATCGCTGTGGGAGCGGCTGATGCCCCCACCTGCTGATTCGGTCGTACGGGCGGTTGTCCGTCCAGTCGTCGGTGATCGTCCTCGCACCGTGGCCGACCTCGACCTGGAAGCCGGCCGGAGACGCGACGTAGAAGCTGAACATCTCGTCGTTGTCGTGCTGGCCGAGTCCGTTGGGGATGGCGAGGCCGCTGGCCCACGCGCGGTCGAAGGCGGCACCGACGTCGTCACGTGTGGTCGTCTCGAACATGATGTGGTGAAGCTTTTGTGGCGGCTCGAACGGGACGTTGGCAAGCGCCATCGTGTGATGTCGGGGGTTGCAGTGATAGAAGCGGACCTCGAGGTTGAACTCAGGTGCAAGTTCCACGTCGAGCCAGTCGGATTGCGACATTCCCAGCGCCTTCGTGAGGAATTCGTGGACCTCGGTGAGGGAGTTCGTGCCGAAGACGACGTGACCGAACCCCACGCCTTGGGTGAGGAATCCGCCGGGCATCAGCTCCGACTCGAATGCGGTGGGTGCTGTGTCCAGACCGGCGACGAGTTCCAGCCGGACGCCCAAGGGCGTCGCCACATGAATGAGGCGGCGAACTCGTCGGGCCGCGAGTTCATCTGCGGTTCCTTCGGTCGGGTCGAGCCCGGCGTCGACGAACCGCTGACGGACGAGGTCGAAGACGTCGTCATCGATTGCTTCGAATCCAACGAATACCGCGTCGTTGGCGGGCCCTGGTCGCACGATGATCCGGTGAGCCCGGTCGTCGTTTCGCCATGTCAGGTCGCCATCGACGGTCGGGTCGCCGGGTGTGAGCCCTACGACATCGGTGAACAGTGATGTCAGCGCGTCCGGATCGGGAAGTTC
>DATKCX010000284.1:0-5069 GCA_035512975.1 Ilumatobacter sp. | reverse complement strand
CGAGTCGTCGGGCTCCCGAGTGCGGCTGCGTCCACGCTTGCGTTGTGTTGCATCTGGGCGCTCGTTCGCGGGCTCACCATTTTGCCCACCATGCCGGGAGATGCCGGTGTGAGCGAGGTCGCGTTCGTCTCGCTCGTCATCCAGGTGGCAGGAAACGGAACCGTCAACACCGTGACGGCGGGCGTGCTGCTCTATCGAGTGCTCACGTGGTTGATGATGATTCCCATTGGCGGCGTCGCCATTGTCATGTGGCAGGCGGCCCTGCGCCGTGACCCCGAACGTGCCGCGGCATCCGCAGAGATCGACGCGAGCATCTGATCGGGCAGTCGTTGTGACGGTGGATGTGTTTCAGATGCCGAGACTCAAGCCCTCGTGGGTGAGTTCAGCCGACACGATCCGCACGCTGTCGTTCGTGCAGAACGTGGCGATCGTGTCGTAGCCCGGTCCGGGTATCGGCCCTGCCGTATCCATCGGCGGCACCTCGTCGGGAACGTGCTTGATCTCGATGGTGCTGTTGACCAGGAAGGATGAAGGCAGTGGCACTGCATCATTCACCATGTTGACAATGCGGTTCGCCCCGCCGACGCCCCCAGTCCTGCGGTAGCTCTGAATAGCAACGTCGAGTTCCGCTCCGACGGAAGCGAAGTAAACGAGTTTGATCGTGTTGATACGCGTTTCCGGTGGCGGATCGATGATCGGGAGCAGCAAGCAGTCGGACGCACCTGTGTGTTGCCAGCCAGTCGTCAGATCCCAGTCGGCAGGATCGTTGGGTTGAAACGCGAGGAGGTGCGGCTGGTACGGCAGGAAGGGTGGGTCGGCGACGAGGGCGTCGACCTCAGTCTTCGTGTACACGTCGTCGATCAGCGGGTAGCGATCGTCGTGCGCGTGGTCGGCGTAGTAGCCCAGCACGTCAGCCAACACGTGCACGCTGCCCTGCAGGTTGTAGACGTTGAACGACCCGTCAACTCCCAGATCGGTCGTGACCGCGTTGGGTGTGGGGCCGTCGCCGGGCAACGGGTTGAGGTGCGAAGCGGTTGGCTGGGCTTCGCCGGCTGCCCACAGCGTGAGGAATGTGGGAGCGGCGGCGTCGGTGGCGGTGACGTTCAGAGCGACGCCGACGGCGTCGGCCGGCAGGTTGCAGTTGCCAGCAGGGCCGATGGCGACAACCGGGTAGGTCTCGGCCGCACCGAGCGGCGTCGATCGCGGACCCACCTGGAACTCAGGTCGCGTGTCGAACAGCCGACACGGAACGATGGGCACGAACACCGTGCGCTCGCCGTCGTTCACGGCCGCGTTGACGAAGCTGATGCCGCCAGCACCCACGGCAACGGCGAGAGCCGCGCCGATCGCTGCCCACCGAGTACGGATCATGGATGAAGCTGTCGTGGTGACTGTCATGGTGTCTCCCGTCGCGTGTCCGCTCAGTTTGGCCTCGTGCCGGCGCGCTGTCGACCGATTTCCTCCGGTCCGACGGTTCAACCGCCGGTAGCGTGCGCCTCGTGAATCGCCAGGAGAAAGCCGATCGGATCGGGGTGATTCTCGACGAGCTCTATCCACAGCCGCCGATTCCCCTCGATCACACCAGCCCGTACACACTGCTGGTGGCGGTCGCGTTGTCTGCGCAGACCACCGACAAAAAGGTCAATCAGGTCACGCCTGCGCTGTTCGCTGTCGCCGACACTCCCGAAAAGATGGCGTCGCTCGATCCCGACAAGATTCTTGCGATCATCCGCGAAGTCGGGCTCGCGCCGACCAAGGCCAAGAACCTGTGGCTGTCGGCGAACCAGATCATCGACGCCGGCGGAGAGATCTATCCCGACTGGAAGTTCCTCGAGTCGCTCGCCGGGGTGGGCCACAAGACGGCGAGTGTCGTCATGGCGCAGGCGTTCGGCGTGCCGGCGTTTCCGGTCGACACGCACATCCACCGGCTGGCCATTCGTTGGGGCCTGTCCGTTGGAAAGAACGTCGACCAGGTGGAGCGTGACCTCAAGAAGGTGTTCCCCATCGACACGTGGAATCGCAGGCATCTGCAGATCATCTTCTTCGGGCGCGACTATTGCCCGGCGCTTCGACACGACCTGTTGGGCTGTCAGATCTGTTCGTGGACGACCACCAAGAAGCAGCTTCGGCACGAGTCGGGTCGGTAGCGCGGCGGTCGTCGCGCCGTTCTCAGTTTGCTCGTCGCATGGGCACGTGCGCGATGCCGTCCTCGTCGAACTCGGCACCCGTGACCGCGAAACCAAACCGCTCGTACCAACCGGCGAGGTGCGCTTGCGCATCGAGCACCCACGGACCGACGGTGGTTGCCAGCGCATGCTCGATGAGCGTCGCCGCCAACCCCGTCCCACGAGCTGAACCTCTGGTGGCGACGCGACCGAAGCGCCGGACGTCACCATCGTCGAGGACCCGGAGACACGCCTCGATTGTTCCGCCGCGTTCGGTCCAGATGTGTCGAGTGCCCGATTCGATGTCGCGCCCGTCGGGATCGAGGTACACGCAGGCCTGCTCGACCACGAAGACCTCGCTACGGAGCCGCAAGATCGCGTAGACCTGGGTACCGCTCAGCTCGTGGAACGACGCGTCGTGCACCGTCATCGCCGGCACGCCCCGGTCACCATGCGCCGATTGCCACTCGCCAACTACCACTCGCCAACTACCACTCGCCAGTTACCAGTCGCTGGCGTCGCCGTCGATGTCGTCGGCTTCGAGGACGAGGTCCCATCGGTCGAGACAGTCTTCGCATCGGTACGCCACGATGTCGCCTGCCTCCCACCAACCGTCTTCGCGCGCTTGCGTGAGCAGGAACGCCCGGCCACCGCAATCGATGCACGTGATCTGTGGGCTGGGCTGGAACACCAAGCCAGTATGCCCCGCCCCCGTCGTTAGCCTGACGTCATGCGAGTTGTGGCGGGAGAACTTCGGGGACGCAAGATCGAGGCGCCCGACGGCACCGAGGTGCGCCCAACCACCGACAAGGTGCGCGAGGCGATCTTCAACGCGCTCGGCAGCCTCAACCTCGTCGACGGTGCAACCGTTGCCGATCTGTACGCCGGCTCCGGTGCGCTGGGCATCGAGGCACTCTCGCGAGGGGCGACGCATTGCACGTTCATCGAACGCGACCGTGGTGTGCTGCGGGTGTTGCGTGGCAATCTCGACCACCTGTCGCTCGGAGACCGCTCGAAGGCGGTGGCTGGGGATGCGCAGGTCTTGGTGCGTGGCCTCGACGTCGACATCGTGCTCGCCGATCCGCCATACAAGTTCGAATCCTGGCCCGAGCTGCTCGCTGGCATCAAGGCCCCGTTCGTCGTGGCCGAGGCCGAACGGGAGATCGAGGCACCCGAGGGCTGGCGTTCGGTGCGGGCGCGCCGCTACGGCCGCACCTGGGTGACGTTCCTCGAAGTAGTTTGAGTCGCTCATGAGTAGTGGAAACCGACGCGTTCTGATCCCGGGCAGTTTCGACCCGATTCACCTGGGCCACATCGACGTGGTCGATCAAGCGCTCGAGCTCTTCGGCGAAGTGGTTGTGGGTGTGCTGTACAACTTCACGAAGCCGTCCGGTTTGTTCACGCCCGACGAGCGGGTGGAACTGGCGCAGGCAAGCCTCGCCGATCGGCCCGGCGTCACGGTCGACAAGTACACCGGTCTGGCCGTTCAGGCTGCCGAGGCGGCGAACGCCGACTTCATCGTGAAAGGTCTGCGCACGCCCGACGACTACGAGATCGAACAGCAGATGGCGCACATGAACCATTCGGTCACCGGCATTCGAACCGTGTTCGTGCCGTGCCGCCCCGCGTACGGGTTCATCTCCAGCCGCTTCATCCGCGAGATCGCAACCCATGGCGGTGTGATCGATCACCTGGTCAGTGCCCCCGTTGCCGCAGCGTTGGCCGGTAGATTCGAAGGGCCATGAGTTACGACGACAGGTACGACGGTGATCCGTACGAAGCCATAGACGACGAGTATCCCGAACCGGGCCAAGAGTACGGCTACGTCGGCGATGCCGAAACGCTGTTGCGTCGTGCGATCGACATCATCGCCGATGCGCCCACCATGCCGTTGTCGTCGTCGCCGCGCATCGACCGCGACGAGATCATCGAGTTGCTCGATGAGGCGCTGGCGCGCCTACCCGACGAGCTGCGTCAGACTCGCTGGATGCTCAAAGAGCGTCAAGACTTCGTTGCCAAGACCAAGCGCGAAGCGAACGAGATGCTCGAAGCGGCGCGTGTTCAGGCCGAGCGCATGGTGCAACGCACCGAAGTGGTTCGGGCCGCCGAAGCGCGTGCCCGTTTGGTGGTCGACACCGCCGACAACGATTCGCGCCGGTTGAAGCTGGAAACCGAAGACTTCCTCGATCAGCGCTTGGCGAGCTTCGAGATCCTGCTCGACAAGCTGGGCAAGACTGTCGCCACCGGTCGCCAGAAACTGTCCATCGGCGACAGCCCGAGCCATTTGCAGTTGACCGATGTGGTCGACGAGAGCGACCTCGTCAAGGGCTTCTTCGACCAAGATCGGTAGGGTGGTCGGCCGTGCCGTCGAACCCGCTTGCCATGCTGCGGCTCAACGCCGTGGAGATTCTGCGTCAACCCGGAACATCGCGCGAGATCACCGCAACGCTCCCCGTGGAGCCCCTCGAAGTCGACGACGAGCGCATCGCCGGCGACGTGGATCTGGCGCTCGAAGCGAGGTCCACCATCGACGGAGTGGTGGTGCGTGGCACCGTTCGCACGCCGTGGGCCACACAGTGTCGGCGCTGCCTCGTCGATGTTTCCGGCGTCGCCGAGAGCGACGTCGACGAACTGTTCCAGTACAACCTCACCAACGACGAGGCCAACCAGATCGAGGGCGACCTCATCGAACTGGCACCGATCGTTCGTGAATACGTGCTGCTGGAGTTGCCGGTGGGCCCGCTGTGTCGGCCCGATTGTGCTGGCATCTGCCCCGAATGTGGTGCCGATCGCAACGAGTCGCCGTGCTCGTGCGACAACACGGTCGGCGACCTGCGGTGGGCCGCCCTCGAAGGTCTTCGACTCGACGACCAACACAACGACGAGACCTGACCCGCCTGCAAC
>DATKCX010000283.1:0-8181 GCA_035512975.1 Ilumatobacter sp. | reverse complement strand
GTGGATCGCCCACCGACGCGGCGTCGACGATCGGAGCGGCGACGGCAAGGGGGCCGGTGACGCCTTTGCCGTGTATGTCGGGGAGACTGCCGTTCGTGCTGGTGAGGGTGGTGAGGATGTTGCCGTTGTGGCGGTTGTGTGTGGACGCCCCGACCGACGTGATCCAAGGCGCATCAGCCGGCGAACCGGTGGTGGCGAAGTTCGGCCCACTGTTACCGTTCGCGGCACCCACGAAAATGCCAGCCGCACGTGCTTCGAGGAACCCGACCGTGTCGAAGTCGTCCCACGTGGCGGAAGAGGCCGTTGATCCGATCGAGTAGTTGATGACGTCGACCCCGTCGGCAATTGCCTGGTCGATCGACATGGTGAGGCCAGAGATCGAGCAGCAGCCGAGGTACGAGATGACGTTGGCGTGCGGTGCGACGCCGGCGATGTCGAACGCGGGAGTGGTGAAGCCAGACGCAGTGGTGACGGTGACACTGGTGACGACGCTGCCGCCCGACGTGCTGGCGGTGTGCGAACCGTGACCGTCGTAGTCAACGGCGGATCCGCCGTTGATGTCATCGAACTCCCAGGCGCCGATCAACTTGTCGTTGCACGGGAAGGTCGGGTCGTACTGCGTGTTCCCGGGGGTGTCGTCGCAGACACCGACGTACACCCCGGCACCGAGTGGGTTGGTGTGGTCATAGCCATCGTCGCCGACGTCGGCGAACGACGGGTTGTTCGGGCTGATGCCCGTGTCGATCGTGCCGATGATGATGCCCTCGCCCAGGTAGTCCGCGGGAAGGCCGAGGTCGGGGTCGGCGTTCCAGAGCTGATCGGCCTCGATCCAAGACGGGCCAGCGTCGGTGTGGAGCACGCGCTGAACGTCTGGGGTGATGGAAATCACCGACGGGTCGCTGGCAATGGCCAACACCTCATCCGCGGTGAGGCCGATGGCGAGGCCGTTCGCCGCGTACTGATAGGTGAACTTCACGTTGGCCGACCGCCCGATGGTGCGATCGACGCGACCGACGAAGGAGTCCTGCTGTGCGACGAGGAAGTCCTCGTAGTTGGCGACCCGAGCGCTGTCGGTGTCGAGACGCTGGCCCGACTCTGGTGAGGTGGCGGGCAAGCCGACCTTACCTCCTTGGTACGACGGCACGGCCGGGTCGGCGAGCCGTACGAGGTACGTCGAGACTCCGGGCCCGGTGGCCAGTTCGATCTTGCGGTTCGCTTTCACCACGCTCGTCGCCGAGGCCTGCTGCAGGTCGGCCGGATCGAACCGACGGCTTCCCACAGTTTCAGGGCTGCCGGCACCTTGGGCGGCTGGGGCGACCGTCGGCGAGCTGCTCGCGTCGACTGGCGTGACCGCCAACATCGAGACCGCAATCGTCGACAGAGCAAGGGTCCGTATGCGCATCAAGGCGCCTCCTGATCGGCCAAACTAACTCGGCGGTGTGCCCGGCACAAGACGTGAAACGCAAAGTTGCGTGGTGTGTCAACCGCACTCCGTCGGAAGGTCGGAGATCCGAGCGACTCGGTTGTCGTCAGCTGACCTCAGGTGACGACCGATTCAAGCCGGTGACGTTCGGTGAGATCGGCGATGTCGGCCATGATGTCGGCGAGTTGAAAGTCTTTTGGCGTATACACCCTGGTCACACCCGCAGCCACGAGCCGTGGCTGGTCGGCCTCGGGAATGATGCCCCCGACCACCACGGGTGCGTCGACGCCTTGCGCGCGGAGTCCGGCCACCAAGTCGGGGACGAGTTCGAGATGCGAGCCAGACAGGATGGACAGCCCGATGACATCGGGGTCTTCGTCGCGCGCTGATGCAATGATCTGCTCCACCGTCAATCGAATGCCGGAATAGATCACTTCCATACCCGCATCGCGCGCTGCGACTGCGATCTGTTCGGCTCCGTTGGAGTGCCCGTCGAGCCCAGGTTTGGCCACGAGTAGCCGCGGCGGGCCGCCAGCCATGCTCCGACTGCGCTGGGCGACTGCGGCCAGCGCACCGAACGATCCGCCGGTGGCACCGCCCACGCCGGTGGGTGCCCGGAACTCGCCGAACACATCGCGCATGAGCGCGCCCCATTCGCCGGTGGTTCCCCCGGCGACAGCCAATGCGATGGTGGCGGGCATGAGGTTCTCGTTGGTAGACGCCACGCGGCGCAGTTCAGCCAGCGCCGCCTGCACTGCGGCTTCGTCGCGTGACGCCCGCCACTCCTGCACGTCGTTGGCCAACTGTTTGCCCACGAGCGGATCGACGGTGAGGATCGCCTCGTCGCCGCCCAGCGGTGAATCGGCAGACTCGAGGAACCTGTTCACTCCCACGACGATCTGTTCGCCACTCTCGATCCGCCGGGTCCGCGACGCCATCGACCCCACCAACCGTGACTTCAGTGTCTCGATGGCAGCAAACGCGCCACCCAGTGCCATCACGTCGTCGAGTTCTGCCTCGGCCGCCCTTCGCAACTCCGCGGTGCGTGCCTCGATGACGTACGAACCGTCGAACAAGTCGTCGTACTCCAACAGGTCCGACTCGAACGCGAGCACCTGCTGCATGCGTAGCGACCACTGCTGATCCCACGGTCGCGGCAGACCCAGCGCCTCGTTCCACGCTGGAAGTTGCACCGACCGGGCGCGGGCACGCTTCGACAGCGTGACACCGAGCATCTCGAGCACGATGCGCTGCACGTTGTTCTCGGGCTGCGATTCGGTGAGCCCCAGCGAGTTCACCTGCACGCCGTAACGGAAGCGAAGGGCCTTGTCGTCGGTCACCCCATACCGTTCGCGGCCAACCGCCTCCCACATGTCGGCCATGGCCCGAAGCTTGCAAATCTCTTCGATGAACCGAATTCCGGCGTTCACGAAGAACGAGATCGAACCGAAGACCTGCGTGAACTGATCGTCGTCCACCTGGCCAGACCCTCGCACCGCGTCGAGGACGTCGATCGCCGTGGCGAACGAGTACGCGATCTCTTGCACGGGCGTGGCACCCGCCTCTTGCAGGTGATACGAGCACACGTTCATCGGGTTCCAGAGCGGCGCGTGTTGGCTGCACCACGCAACCATGTCGACGATCATCCGCTTCGACGGCTCGGGGGGAAAGATGTAGGTGCCCCGCGACAGGTACTCCTTGACGATGTCGTTCTGGGTGGTGCCGCGCAGTTCGTTCGACGGCACTCCTTCCTCGGCGGCGTTGGCGACATACAGAGCAAGGAGCCAGGACGCAGTGGCATTGATCGTCATCGACGTGTTCATCTGCCCGGGCGGAATGCCGTGCAGCAGCGTGCGCATGTGGCCGAGGTGAGCCACCGGCACACCCACTTTGCCGACCTCGCCGCGCGCCATTGCCGAGTCGGGGTCGTAGCCGGTCTGCGTGGGAAGATCGAACGCGATCGACAGTCCGGTCTGGCCCTTCGACAGGTTGGTGCGATACAACTCGTTGCTCGCGGCAGCGGTGGAATGGCCGGAGTAGGTGCGCATCATCCACGGACGATCGCGTTCTGCCGGAGTTCCGACGACGCCCCTGCTGTTGTCTGAATCGCTGCTCATGGTGCTGCTTTCTCTGAAGAACGACTCAAGTCGCCCCGGCTCGAGCCGATATACATCCTGTCCGGCTGATATGCCGGGTCACAAGATGTGGCGTGGACCTCGCACCGACTTCTGGGACAAACGGTCGGTGTGATCTTGGTGCCGGTGAGTGGCGGCTCACCGGCACCAAGTTTTTTTCCAGGTCAGCTGACCGCCGCAGCGAGTCGCTCGATGTAGTCGTGCCGCGACACGTCGATCGCCCCCATCGACGTCAGGTGCGGCGTGGTCCACTGCACGTCGAGCAGTGTTGCGCCGGTTTGCAAGAGCCATTCCACGAGACCGACCATCGCCGCCTTCGAAGCGTCGGTCCGGCGATGGAACATCGACTCTCCTGCGAAGAACCGTCCGATGCGCACGCCATACAGGCCGCCGACGAGTTCGCCGGAGCTGGCGTCGCGGACCTCGACCGAGTGCGCCCAGCCGAGCTGGTGCAAGGTCGTATAGGCGTCGATGAACTCGCCGTTGATCCACGCGCCCGATCGTGGTGGATACGCGCAACCGTGCATGACGTCGGTGAACGCGGTGTCGACGGTGATCGAGAAACGACTGAGATGTCGTTGCAGCGTGCGCGAAATGTGCAGCCCATCGACGGGCAGGATGCCGCGTGGGTCGGGTGAGAACCAGGCGATCCGACGGCGATCGAACGGCATCGGAAACAATCCGACTCGATACGCCGACAGCAGTGTTCCGGGCTCCAGATCTGCTCCGATGGCGACGATGTCGCTGTCGTCGAGGGGCGGGGTCGTGGGCATCGACCATCGGCTCGGTGGTGGTTCGATCGGAGCGATGTGGGGAACGACGTTGGCGAGCCGCGCAGGTGACTGCGGCCGCGTCGGTCGTTCGCTCATCGGCCCAGTGTTGCACGCCGACCCGTTGTCGAGCCGTGCCACTGGTCAATGGCAACGACCGGCCAGTTCGCGGCCACGTCAGGTGTGGTCGTAGAAGCCGTGGCCAGACTTGCGGCCGAGGTGCCCGGCGGCGACCATGCGGCGCAGCAACGGGACGGCGGCGTAGTTCGGGTCGCCGAACTCGGCGTACAGCGCGTCGAGAATACTGAGCGACGTGTCGAGTCCCACGAGATCGAGCAGCGTAAACGGGCCCATCGGGAACCCACAGCCGCCCATCATGGCGGTGTCGATGTCGGCCATCGAAGCGGTGCCGTTGACGAACATGCGAATCGCGTTGTTCAGGTACGGGAAGAGCAGAGCGTTGACGATGAACCCGGCACGGTCGGCGACTTCGACGGTGTCTTTGCCGCAGCCCTGGGCAAACTCGGTGGCGAGTGCCACGGTGTCGGCACTTGCAGTGAGCGGCGCGACGATCTCGACCAGCTTCATCATCGGCGCGGGGTTGAAGAAGTGGATGCCGCACACTCGGTCGGGGCGGCCGCTGGCGACGGCGATCTCAACGACCGGAAGCGTGGAGGTATTGGTCGCCAACACGCAATGCGGCTTCACGACTTGATCGACTTCGGCGAACAGCGCCTGCTTGGTGGCCAGGTCTTCGACGACGTTTTCGATGACGAGGTCGCAGTCGACGAGGTCTTCGAGCTGATCGGTCACACGGACTCGGGCCATGATGGCGTCGCGGTCGGCAGCGGTGATCTTCTCTTTGGCCACCTGCTTGTCGAGGCTTTTCCCGAGGCCACTCATCACGCCTTCTGCGCCAACGAGAGTGCGAGACCGGACGATGACGGTATGACCCGCCTTTGCTGCGACTTCGGTCAGGCCGCTTCCCATGATGCCTGAACCGAGTACGCCAACCGTGAGGATGCGATGCGACATCGGGACAGCTTAGTTACCAGCGGGTAACCTTGCCAAGTCGAACCATGGGACTCCGTCTCCCGCTGTGCGGGTCAGTACGATCGCCCCATGCCGGGGACAGTCGTGTTGCAAGGTGGCGAGCCGTTCATCGGGAATGACGAGCTCGACCGGCGCGTTCTGGCCAAGTTGGGTATCGACCGCGTCATCGTGTTGCCCACCGCCGACGCCTACGAACGACCACAGGAACTGGTCGACGCGGCTGCCGCGTGGGGGCAGCGAATGGGTGTGGAAGTCGAGCCGCTGATGGTGCTGACGCGGGCACAGGCCGACCACGCCGCCGCTGCCGTGCTCGATGAAGCGCGCGCCGTGTGGATGGTCGGCGACTCGTCGAGTCATCTGCGCAGCGTGTTGAAGCACACGGTCGTGTGGGACGCACTCGTCGGCGTGCTGGACCGCGACGGCGTCGTGGTCGGCTGCGGCGCTTCGGGTGCGGCACTCTGTGACCCCATGACCGATTCGCGCGGTGGCGGGTTCGGCCTCGGCCTGGGTCTGATCGGCGGTCTGGCAGTTGTCGCCGAAGCCGAGCGATGGTCGGCGGCAACGCTCGATCGCACCAAGGAGTTGGCCACCACCACTCTTGCGGTGCTGACGTCTGGTTCGGCGCTCATCGCCAGCGACAGCGGCTGGGAACAAGTCGGCGACGTGTCGGTGATCGGCGTGTTGCCCCCGGTTCGCGCCGCCGGCAGTGAGTAGGGGAACCATGTCCGGTGATCGCCGCTCGATGCCGACGGTGATCGTGGCGCGAACACCGGCACCTGGCCGCGAGCAAGAGTTCGTGGCGTGGATGGAACGCTTGGCGGTGGCGGCCCAGCACGCACCCGGGCACGTCGATTCCACCGTTCAGCCCGCCGACGAGTCGCATCCACGCGAATGGGTGGTCGTCTACACGTTCGAGAACACCACGTACCTCCAGGACTGGCTCGACTCGCCAGCTCGCAACGAACTGGTGGGTGAGGGCTCAGATTTGGTGGTCGGCGACACTCGTGAGCAGGTGATCGCGCTCCCGGAGCAGCCCGAGCGGGTGACCGCGGTGTCGTCGTTCCGAGTGCGAAGCGGCGTGGAACAGGAGTTTGCGGCACTGCAACGCGAACTCGACGCTGCGGCCGCGATGTCGCCCGGCTTCCTCGGCGTGGAGCGATACGACCCGGTACCAGGAGTTCAGGACGAGACGGTCGTCGTGTTCGCGTTCGACACGAGAGCACACCTCGACCAATGGCTGGAGGCTCCGATTCGAGCAGAACTGCTCGCAGCTGGAAACGAGTACGTCGAAGGTGAGCGCGTACTCAACGTCGTTGCCGGGTTCGGCGGATGGTTCACGTACGGCGGGCCAGCGGCCAAGAAGTGGAAGCAGGGCGCTGTGGTGTTGCTGGCGCTCTATCCGATGACGTTCACGCTGACTGTGCTGAGCATGTGGCTGATCCCCGACGTGCCATGGCCCCTGGGACTGTTCATCTCCAACGTCATTGGCGTCATGATGCTGACGTGGGTGCTGATGCCACCGCTGACCCGCCGGTTCGACCACTGGCTCCACCGGTGAAGCCAGCGGTCGATAGGCGCGACCCCACCATCCTCTGTCGATTTAGACGGTACGGCCGAGGAAGTTCAGGAGCTTCGTCTGGGCATCGGCACCTTTTTCCGGCGTGACCTTGGCGGCCATCATTCCCTGCCCGCGGAGGACGTCTTCCGGGAGTGCCTTCCACACGGCATGCGAGAACTTCACGAGGCCAGGTTCGAGCCGCTCGTCCACCTTCGCCGTTCGAGCCATGTCCCACGTGTGCGGTACGAGGTCGGCGGCCATGAAACCGACGAGCACGTCCATCGTCATGTCGCCGAAACCGGGCCCGAACGGTTGGCTGGCGACCTGCTGGAGGGCACCCTCAGCCCCAGGCGAACACTGGTTGTTCGAGGTGGTCGACGCGCTCGCCGGCGTTGCCGTTGAGCGCGACGTTGCGGAACTGCAGCAGCACCGCTCCGGTGGGCGCGTGGATGAGGTCGTTACCGAGCGGAATCTGCACGACGGGCCGATCGCTCTCGGGGATGTCGACGAAACGTGGTTCGCCGTCGCGCAACGCATGCAAGCCCACGCGGTACACCGCCCGAACTTCGGCCGGAGAGGGAACGATGTGCGGGTCGTCGCCACCCCAGATGACCACCGGCGTCATCACATACCCGGACCTGGTGGGGTAGTCGTCGAGCAAGCCGACGACTGAGTCGGCCCCGAGGCGCAGTCCGAGCTCTTCGTCGACTTCGCGTAGCGCCGCCTCGACGATCGACTCGCCCTCGTCCACCCGACCGCCGGGCAGCGCCCATTGGCCGGCGTGGCTGTTCATGCGCAGCGCGCGCCGACACAACAGCAGCGCCGCGCCACCGGCGACGCCGACCATGCGCCCGTCGAGATTCTCGCGATTCTCTGGCACCACCGACATGTCGATGTCGGCCGCGTCGATGGGGTCACTGTCGTGCTCGGCGCTGCTGTCGACCAACACGACGGCTACTGCTGCGTGGCGGCGTCCGTCGAAGGCGTGCGCCCGGCGCTCGTGGCGGCTGATGTTGTGGGTGAGTCGAGCGCGGAGCTCGGGGGAGAACTCGATCATGCAGTCTCACTGTCGCGCTGCCGACCTGCGTTCGCCAACTCAGACCCGTCAGGCGGCGCTGGGATAGTAGGTGCGGCGCGCCCAGAGCGCGACGTAGACGAGGCCGACGAGTACCGGCACCTCGATGAGCGGCCCGACGACACCGGCGAGGGCTTGGCCAGACGACACTCCGAACACTGCGATCG
>DATKCX010000282.1:0-12319 GCA_035512975.1 Ilumatobacter sp. | reverse complement strand
CGCATCGGGACGTTGCCGAGCTTGGCCTTCGTCTGTCCTTCGAACTGCGGATCGCGCAGCTTCACGGAGATGATCGCCGTGATGCCCTCACGGATGTCTTCACCGGTGAGGTTCGGATCCTTCTCTTTCAGCAGGTTCTTCTCGCGCGCCCACTTGTTGGCAACCGTGGTGAGCGCGGTGCGGAAGCCCTCGACGTGCATGCCGCCTTCGGTGGTGGAGATGCCGTTCGCGTACCCGTGGACGCCCTCGTAGTAGCCGGTGTTCCACTGGATGGCGATGTCGAGCATCTGCCCGTCGTCGTCGAAGTCTTCGTAGTAGCAGACCTTCGAGAACAGCGGCTCTTTCGACGCATTGAGATGCTTGACGAAATCGATCAACCCGCCCTTGTACTGGTAGGTGATGGTTTGCTCGCGCTCGGCGCGCTCGTCGACGAAGACGATCTCGAGGCCCTTGTTGAGGAACGCCATGGTCTGCAAACGCTCGAGCACCGTGCGGGCGACGAACTCGGTGCCTTCGGCCTGGAAGATCGTAGGGTCTGGCCAGAACGAAATCGACGTGCCCGTGGCGCGGCCACGCTTCGGCGTCTCGCCGACGACGGCCATCTTGCCCTGGGGTCGGCCGCCCTTCGCGTACTCCTGGAACCAGTGCTGACCGTCGCGGTCGACCTCGATGATGAGCTTCTCGGACAGCGCGTTCACCACCGACACACCCACGCCGTGCAGACCACCGCTGACCTTGTAGCCCTCGCCACCGAACTTGCCGCCGGCGTGCAGCACGGTGAGCACGACCTCGGCCGCCGACTTGCCCTTGTGTTGACCCTCTCGGTACGCGTCGACGGGGACACCGCGACCGTTGTCGTCGACGCGGCAACCGCCATCGGCGAGCATCGTGACGACGATGCGGTCGCAGTATCCGGCCATGGCCTCGTCGACGGAGTTGTCGACCACTTCCCAAATGAGGTGATGGAGGCCCTGCAACCCGGTGGAGCCGATGTACATGCCGGGGCGCTTGCGAACGGGGTCGAGACCTTCGAGTACCTGAATGTCTTTGGCGCCATAACTGGAAGTGGCTTGCTGCTGGGGAGTCACTCGGTACCTCGTAGAATCTGGGGAGTGTGGGGCAGGCGGTGGGAGCTGCGCACCGCCGCGAATTGCACGTGTGTCATTGTACCAGCAGGGTGTGTCGGAGTTGGACTCATCCTCAGCTGAAACGGCTCTAATTCGACCGGAGACGGACGAAAACCTCCTCCTCTGGTACCCGGTGGCCGAAAATCCGTCCTGGAACCGCCACCGTGGGGTCGGCCTCGCCCTTCGCTACGGCAGCAGGCGTTCTTTCACCAACTCGGCGATGCGCGCACCGTCGGCCGACGAGCCGGCCCGGTCTCGCACGGCTTTCACCACCTGGCCCATGGCCTTCGGGCCGGTGACTCCGGCCTCGGCTGCAGCTGCCACCTCGGCATCAACCAACCCAACCAGCTCATCGTCGTTCATGGCGGCAGGCAGGTACCGAGCAATGATCTCGAGTTCTGCTCGCTCCTTCGTAGCCAGTTCGGTTCGGCCTGCTCCCTCGTACAACTCGGCCGACTCATGCCGCTTCTTGGCCTCCGACCGCAGAATCGCCTGCACCGCGTCATCGTCGAGTTCCACCGGTGTGGTGCCCGCCACCTCGGCGTTCAAGATCGCGGCACGCAACATCCGCAGCGTCGACAACGCCACCTCGTCGCGAGCCTTCATCGCACCCGTGAGATCGAGTTGCAGTTGATCCTTGAGTGAAACCGTCGCGTCCGTCATGCCCTCATGATGCCCGACCGGCACGATGGGTGCGACTCAAGTATTTCCGAAGTACCGCCGATGCACGGACAATGGGCAATCACCTCCACCCTTCGACCACCGACGTGCCGGTGCTGCCACCTGCAACGCCAACTCTCCCCATCGACGGCCCGATGGCTGACGCGGTGGACGTCACGCGTGTGTCTGCGGCAGCGGTATCGGCCGAATCGCGACCGATCGTCCCCTCGAACTCCACGCTCTCTGTGTCTTTGGCACCGCACTCGAGTCGACCCGATCCCGTGCCACACGTCGCTCGCACCACGCCGATCGCCGCGCCGACTGCGGACATGACCACGCCCGCTGGTGGAATGCCGCGCCTCGCACCCGCCTTGCCGACTCTGCCCGCGACACCGACGTTGCCAACGGTGACGGTCCCCGAAGCGTCACCGCTCGCACTGGTCGAACCAGAGCTCGTCGACGCCGTTGCCGCGGTGGTGGAGCAGGAAGAGGATCGCTTCATCACCGACGGTCCGCAGCACCCGATGGCACATCTGATGCCGGTCAGGACGAAGCCGACCGAGGCCCAGCAGCGGGCCAACCAACTCCGTGCCGCCAAGAAGAAGAAGTCGCGTCGGATCAAGGTAGTCGCCGTGATCGCAACCGTGGCGTTCGGAGCGCTTGCTGGCCCGCCACTCGCAACCTGGCTCGTCGACGCGGTGAACGAATCCGGCAGCACGACGAACACGACCGACGAACCCGCCCCGGCGGACGATGCGACCACCGGTGACAGCGATGTCCCGAACCCGGGCGGCTGACGAGTTCGTATCGACCTGTCAGCGCGTCAGCGCTGTGCTTTGCGGTGACCGCGGGCACCACGCTTGTCGACCCGTACGTCGATCCGCTCCACGGTGACATGGGCGACGACACGAAGTCGCTCCACGATCATCGGTGTGACCAGCTTGACCTGAGTGGCCCACGCAGGCTCGTCGACTTCCACCAGCAAGGTCGTGCCATCGAGTTTCACCGGCTTCACATGTTGCGCGACCTGGTCACCCACCGCTTCAGCCCACCGACCGAACAGTCCACCGACCGCGGCTCGACTCGGGCCACGTAGGGACCGCACGACACCGTCGAGCGATGCCGCAATGGGTACCGGGTCACGCCGGTCAGTCACGACGCGCCCGGGACGTCATCGGCCTGGTATTCAGGGGCACCGCGTTCAGGCGCATGGCGTTCATCGGAATCGACCGTACCTCGGGCGATGGAGATCGAGCGTCCCGGTCGGGCCTGGGGCGGCAACGGTGACGCCGAAGTGATCACCACCTGACCCGGCGGCAGGTTGCGCAACAACGCGGTCGCGCGATCCGGATCGAGTTCAGACAACACGTCGTCGAGCACGAGCACCGGCGTGGAACCAGTGCGTTCCGCGACCAACCGGTGAGCGGCAAGTCGCAACGCCAACGCGAGTGTTCGTTGCTCCCCTTGGGATGCATGCGTTCGCGCGGGCAAACCAGCCAAGCCGATGTCGATGTCGTCGCGGTGAGGACCGACCGATGACGCCGCTCGACGCACGTCGTTGGGACGCGCCGCAGACAGCGCGGCTCCCAAACCAGACTGCCGCCACGCTGGCTCATAGACGAGTTCCACTGCGACCGACTCGCCCGACAACTGCTCGTAGGCCTCGGAAACCATCGGTTGGCACCGTGCCACCAACGTGGCACGCGCATAGCCCAGTTGGTCACCGAGTTCGGCGAACCGTGCATCCCACACGTCGAGCGTTGCCGCGATCTCTTCGGTCAGACGACCGTTGGCCTGCTTGAGCACGGTGTTGCGCTGACGCAACACTCGATCGATCTCCAGCCGCAGCGGGTCGTACTTCGTCGCCAGCGCCACGAGCGTGTCGTCGAGAAACCGTCGTCGCTCGGACGGGCCACCTTTCACCATCACCAGGTCGTCGGGGGCGAACACACTCACCCGCAAGACGCCCAGCAGATCTCGAGTTCTCGCGAGACGTTGCCGGTTCACCTGCACACGATTGCGACCGACCCGAGACAGTTCTGCCTCGATCAACACCTCCCGGCCGTCGTCGTCGCGGACAGTGGCCCGAATGATGGCACCCTCGGCACCGACGCGAATCAATGCGTCGGGCGGCGCTCCGCGAAAGCTCGACAACGTCGCCAAGTAGGCCAACGCTTCCGCGAGATTCGTCTTTCCCTGCCCGTTCTTTCCGAGCACTGCGGTGACGCCCGCAGTGAGATCGAAGTCAGCCCGGACGTAGTTCCGGTAGTCGACGAGTTCCAGATGCTCGACGATCACACGCTGTTACGCCGCTCGTTCAGGGAACGCGTACCGGCATGAGCAGGTACAGGTACTCCGGATGGCCGACACCGCGTAGCACGGCTGGCTTCATGGGGTCGAGCGTCTCGAGCGTGACCTCATCGCCCTCGACCGCGTCGAGACCCGCCGCGAAGTAGTCGGGGTTGAACGCGATGGTCATCTCGGCACCTTCGTAGGTGGCGTCGATCTCTTCGGCCGCGTTACCCACGTCTTGGGTGATGGCCGTGAGCTGCACCGTCGGTCCACCCAACGTGAGGCGCACCGGTGTGGAATCTTGAGCGAGGATCTTCACCCGTCGCAGCGCCTCGACCAACACATCGCGCCCCACGGTGAGCTTGTTCGGGTACGACGATGGCAGCAGGTTCTGCACGTTCGGGTAGTCGCCCTCGATGAGCCGCGTGGTGAGCTTGATGTCGCCGGTCTCGAAGACCGCTTCCCGCGCACCGAAGCGAACCCGCAGCGTGTCGGATTCGCCATCGGGCAGGATCCGCTGGAGTTCCGCCAGGGCACGGCTGGGTACCAACACCTGTTGGCCGGCGGTCAACATGGTCGACTGAGGCAGGTCTCGAACCGCGAGACGGTACGAGTCGGTGGCCACCAACTTCACGCCCTCGTCGGACGCCGACAACTGCACACCGGTGAGCACTGCTCGCGCGTCGTCGGTGGATGCCGCCCGTACGACTTGGCGCAACGCCTTGCCCACTTCCTTCGAACCGAGTTCGACCGGGCTGGCGTCGGATTCCACCACTGCCGGGTAATCGCTGAGCGACAGGGGACGAACCGAGAACTGCGACCGGCCCGCGCTGATGGACATTTCATCGTCGGCGACACTGATCTCCACGCCGCCGGCAGGAAGCGCTTTGACGATGTCGGCGACCAATCGAGCGGGCACCACGGCGGAACCGGTGCGGTCGGCGTGTACCGGCACGGTGAGCTGGATCGTGAGTTCGAGATCAGTACCGGTGATCTTCAACTCGTCGGTCGTCACGTCGAGGCGTAGCCCCGACAGCACCGGCAAGGTCGCGGTACGACTGGTCGCAGCACGGCCAGCCGTGGTCAGCGCTTCGGCCAAAATCTCTCGTTCGCAACGAAACTTCACGGTGCTGCCCTTCTCCCCAATGGGTGATGTATCGAATTAGAAGTAGTAGTAGGTGCTGTGGATTGTGGACAACACCTTATTTGCCCAGTACAACGGGCACGCGATGCCGCGCGGGTTTGTCCACCACGATCCACAGCGCGCGGATGACAACGTTGTGATTCGGTGGATGACACCTGGTTGTCCACCGCGCGACCACTGGTTGTCCCTGGATGGTTCCACAACACTGTGCACAGGTCGAACGTGCTGTTGACCGAGCAACTTGCCGTCATCAACTGGCCTTGAGCTTCTGAATCAGATCGGTGACCTGTTCGAACACGGCTTTGCGTTCGCTCAGCTGACGTTGAATCTTCTCGACGGCATGAATGACCGTGGTGTGATCGCGCCCACCGAACAACCGGGCGATGCTGGGATAGCTCAGATCGGTTTGGTCGCGGAAGACGTACATGGCGATCTGGCGAGCGGTGACCAGGGGACGCTGCCGACTCTTCCCCTTGAGCGACTCGACGTCGAAGCCCAGGATCCTCGCGATCTCGTCGAGCAACTCAGCATCCGTACGAGGCTTGGGTTCGGCGTCGGTGAGCAAGTCTGCCAACTGCTGCTGGGCGAGCTCGGTGGTGATCGGCTTGCCGCTGAGGCTCGCGTACGCGGTGACGCGAATGAGTGCACCTTCGAGTTCGCGGATGTTCGTAGAGATCTTCGTGGCGATGAACTCGAGCGTTTCCGCCGGAACCTGGACCCGCTCGCGCTCGGCCTTGTTGCGGAGAATCGCGAAACGCGTTTCCAGGTCAGGAGGCTGAATGTCGGTGATGAGGCCCCAACGGAAGCGGCCACGAAGCCGCTCTTCCAGCGTGGGGATGGCGTCGGGCATGCGATCGGAGGAAATGACGATCTGTTTGTTCGCACCATGAAGAGAGTTGAACGTATGAAAGAACTCTTCTTGGAGGCCTTCTTTGCCTTCCAAGAACTGCACGTCGTCGATCAACAACACGTCGATCTCGCGGTAGCGGCGTCGCAAGCCGGCCATCGAGTTCGACCGGATCGCATCGACGTACTCGTTCATGAACGTCTCGGTGGAGACGTAGCGAACCACGTGATGCTGGTAGTTGCTGTGGACGTAGTGACCGATCGCGTGCAGCAAGTGGGTTTTGCCCAAACCTGCCTGGCCATAGATGAACAGCGGGTTGTAGGAGCGGGCGGGCGTTTCTGCCACCCGCATCGCCGCGGCCAGGGCGAACTGGTTCGACGCGCCCTTCACGAAGGTTTCGAAGGTGTAGCGCGGGTTCAGGCCTGCTTCGTCGAGTGCGTCGTCGTCGAAGCCGGCTTCGAGTCGTCGGCGTGACGCGTCGATGTCTTGAAGCGATCCGCCACCGCTCACCGTCGAGGACTGGCCGCCAGGCGTGCGGTGGAGCGTGTCGTGGTTGGGTGTGGGAATGGTGCGATGGTCCGGAAACCCAACAGATTCGGCCGATGACGCCTCGTGCGCGCTGGTGATGACATCGAACCCGCGAGCGCCGAAACCCAGGTCGGACATGGCATCGGTGATGAGCGGGCCGTACCGGGTGAGGATTCGATCGCGGGCGAGCACACTGGGAACTTGGATGATCAGCGAGTCGTCTTCGCCGTGAGCAACCGGTACGACGTCGGCAAACGTGGAAAACCACACGGATTCGGTGAGTTGGGCACGGAGCAGCTGTGCGACGGCCGTCCACTCCTCAACTGGATCACTCACTGCAACTTCATTTCGCTCGCCGGCCTCGGAATTTGTGCCGACAAGTCGCTTCGCTCCTTGATCATCGGCACGGATCCTCAGTTCTCAGGAGGGTGCTGCCTGGGCTTGCCCTCATATGTCAACAACAGTACGTTCATCGGCGACCCCGTTGCCGATCGCCCTATCGCCGCTGGTCAGAGCGACGTCCACACGGTTATCCACAGGTGTGGACAACGGTGAGAGAAGGCAAGGCGTGGAACCGTAGCACGTACATGGGGAAGGCGAAACCGCAGGACGAAAGCGAGACGAATGTTGGATCACTGGACCCGGTGCGACGAAATGAACTGCTCGCACACGCTGGTTGCCGCGCGGTGCTCTGTGACCGTAGCCTTGTCCGGTCGAGGTGCGCTGTGTGATGCGCCTCGGTTGTAGCAACATGCACCAGGCCCTGGACTTGGGAGGATCATCATGTGGTAGGCGTCAAGCCCGCCGGTGTCCCACTATCCCCGGTGGTTCAGGGCTTTCAGGAGGACGACGTGAAGCGTACTTTTCAACCAAACACCCATCGCCGTGCCAAGAAGCACGGATTCCGCGCTCGCATGAGCACCCGTGCCGGTCGCGCCGTGCTGAAGAGCCGCCGCGACAAGGGCCGCGCCCGCCTGTCGGCTTGATCCTTCGGGTCCGCGATCGCCAGTCCTTTCAACGCTTATCGCGTGATGGCACGCGGATTCGTCGTGCGTCTCTTTGGTGCATTTGGTGTCCGAATCCCGATTCGAGCGGCCTGGCCGTGGCGTTCGCCATCGGTCGCGCGCTCGCTCCTGCGGTCACACGCAACCGTCTCCGTCGCCGGCTTCGAGCGGTGCTGCGCGAACTCGATCGGGCCGAACCGCTTCCGCCATGTTTGCTGCTGATCGGGGCGACAACACGCACACTCGAACTGACGTTCGAGCAGCTGCGAGCAGAACTGATTGCGATGGTTCGTCAAGTTCGGGAACAGTTCCCCTCGAACGACCCCACGCCGGTGTGCAGGGCCTGATGCTCCGCGCTATCCACTGGTACCAGGAGGCGTTCTCGGGCCGGATGTCGCCGTGCCGCTTCTACCCGTCGTGTTCCGAGTACGGCCGCGAATCCATCGAGGTTCACGGCGCGCGACGTGGGTTGTGGCTCACCGTTCGCAGGCTCGTACGGTGCCGCCCCTTCGGTCCATCGGGGTTCGACCCGGTGCCGCCCCTCTCACCTTCTGCAAGGAGTAGCCCGTGATGTTCGCTGGCGTATTTGAAGTTCCCGGTGCTCTGTTGTCGTGGCTGTACTCGCTCACCCACAGCTACGGCTTGTCGATTTCCGCAATCGCCGTGCTGGTGATGTTGTTGGTGACCCCGCTCATCTTGAAGAGCACCAAGGGCATGCTCGAAATGCAGAAGCTCGCACCCGAGATGCGCAAGCTGCAGCAGGAACACAAGAGCGACCGCCAGCAGCTCAACCAAGAGATGATGAAGCTCTATCAAGAGCACAAGGTCAACCCGATGGCATCGTGCTTGCCGATGTTGGCGCAGATGCCGGTGTTCTTCATCATGTTCCAGATCTTGAACGGCATGACCTACCGCCCAACGGGCGGCGATGGAGTGGTTGCCAGAGCGGTCTTGGCGAGCGCTGGCACTCCGGTCACCGGTGATCTTGGGTTCTACCCCCGCTACCTGTCGCGGAGCAGCGAGTTGTATCAGTCGCTGGTGAACCAGCAGACCATGACAACGTGGGGTCTGGACCTGTCGCTGTCGCCAGCCGCGATGCTCGGTGAGGACTTCGGTCGAGGCCTCATCTACGTGGCACTGGTCGTAGCGCTCGGTGCCTTGTATTTCGCCCAGCAGCGAATGGTCGCTGCCCGTGCGGCCGTGAGCCCCACCATGTCTGTCGGACAGCAGAAACTGATGCAGTACCTGCCAGTGGTGTTCGCGGTCTTCCAGATCTTCTTCCTGTTGGCGCTGGTCATCTATTACATGGTGCAGACCGTGTTGCGCATCTTGCAGCAGGCCTACATCACGCGTCGCTTCTACGGCCACGAGGAGTCGCTCGGCCGGCAAGCACAGCAGGCGAGCGAACGAGCACGCGACCTGGCCAAAGCCGACGGTGGCGGCGGCCCGTTGGCTCAAGCCAAGCGAGATCTGGCGAAGGCCCGCGACGATGCGAAGTCTGGGAAGAAGGCCCCGGCATCCACCAACGGTGGCAAGACGACGGCTCCCACACCTCCGGTCTCTACGAGTAAACGCACGACCGCGCCGAAGAACCGTCCCACCGCACCGGCGACCAAACAGGTCGCCAGCCGACCGGGCAATCGGCCCACGTCGGCAAAGAAGCGCAACCGGCCCTGAGCCGTCGCGCCATATCAAGGAGTACGAACTTATGGAATGGGTCGAAACCACGGCCAAGACCGTCGAGGCAGCCAAGGACTTGGCGCTCGATCGCCTTGGCGTCGCTGCTGACGAGGCAGAGTTTGACATTGTCGACGAACCCCGGAGCGGGTTGTTCGGTCGGGTGCGCGGGGAAGCCCGCGTGCGAGCGCGCGTTCGGCCCACCGCCGTACGACCGAAGCAGGACCGTCGTCGCGACCGCAAGGGCGGCAAGGGCAAGGGCAAAGATGATGCGGTGCGCGGCACCGCCGCCGACGTGTCCGATGAGGCCGCGGAGGTTGGCACCGATGACACTGTCGACAGCTCGGCCGTAGCGATCGAGTCCAGGCCGGCCCGAAGCGGGCGACGCGGCGGCTCAGGCAACGGCGACCGTCCCAACGGTCGTCCGGAGCGGAACGATCGGCGCACTTCGAACGGCAACGGCGAAAGTCGGCCGAAACAACACAAGGAGAACAATGTGGATGAGACGACAGTGTCACCCGAACAGGTCGGCGAAGCCGCAGTGGCGTTCATGTCCGGGTTGGCCGATGCGTTTGGTGCAACGTCCACCACGTCCCTGGCGATCGAAGGCGACGAACTCGACGTGCGGGTCACCGGTGCCGACCTTGGAGTGCTGGTAGGCCCGGGTGGGCGCACACTCACCGCCATTCAAGACTTGGTACGAGTTGCTGCGCAGCGTCGTCTCGGCGATCACGAGACCCGGCTCCGCATCGATGTGGCCGGATATCGCGAGAAGCGCAAGGGTGCCCTCGAACAGTTCGCACAGTCCGTCGCCGCACAGGTGGTAGCGAGTGGCCAAGCCAAGGCGCTCGAGCCGATGTCGTCGGCCGACCGCAAGATCGTCCACGACATGGTTGGCGAGATCGAGGGTGTGGTGAGCCACTCCGATGGCGAAGACCCTGCCCGCCGGGTGGTCATCGCTCCGGCGTGACTTGATGCAACAACATCCTGAATTGCTCGAAACGCTGCGCCAAGCGCAGCGTTTCGGCTTTTTCGGCTCGCGTCCCATCGATGAGGCGGTGGAACACTCGCGATCGTTCGTTGACGCGTTGTCATCGGCTTCCCCGCCAAACCGGCTGGTCGACCTCGGTTCGGGCGGCGGCCTGCCTGGACTCGTGCTCGCTGATGTGTTCAGAACGACGACGATCGTGCTCACCGATCGACGTGAGAAGCGGACCGACTTTCTGTCTCGGGCGGTGTCGAGGTTGGCCTATTCTCACGTGTCGGTCGTGCCCGGCGACGTGGAATCGCTGTGCCGTTCGGTGGAGGCTCGAACGAGTCTCGCATTCGACGTTGTCACCGCACGCGGGTTCGGCCCGCCCGAGGTCACCCTTCGGTTCGCGCGTCGCCTGATGACCGTCGACGGTTCCATCGTGATTTCCGAGCCGCCCAACGGCGACCGTTGGGACCCGGCTCTACTGAATGAACTGGGTCTGGCGGGCGAACCTCGCGGACGGGTACGAGTCTTCCGCGCGAGCTCGCATCTGCCGAACTGACGGCGGATCACAGCGAGCCGAACCCGGTCGGTCCTGTCACTGGATGTGGGAGAAGTCCGTGGAATTGCGAGTGGAGTCAATGGAGCGAAGCGACCTATCCGCTGCTCTCTTGCGCCGCTACCGTTTCACGTGAAACATGATGTGAACTCGCCGTTGTCGTCAGGACGAGGCTTTGAGCATTCACTTTCTGTTTCACGTGAAACAGAAAGTCGCTCTCAGCTCTCAGCCAGCGCCCGTGAGCGCGAACGATTGCTTGTTGCGGAGCACGTACTCCCTCCCCTGACAAGCGTGCGGTTTCACGTGAAACTCCGAATTGGCGAGCATCCTCGCAATTGCCTGCCGGAAGCAGCAGACTAACGCAGTGATTTCAGCTGATTCGGCCCGGGCTCCGGTGCGCCCCCTCCCCCGCGTGATTGCGGTCGCCAACCAGAAGGGCGGCGTGGGGAAGACGACCACGACGATCAATACGGGTGCGTGCTTGGCAGAAATGGGTTTGCGGACGTTGGTGGTCGACCTCGATCCGCAAGGCAACGCGTCGACCGGGCTCGGCATCGAGAACCGCGGGCTCGAAGCGTCGATGTATCACGTACTCATGCATGAGGTGCCGCTCGAAAACTGCATCGAGCCGACCGATGTGCGGAACTTGTTCGTGGCCCCAGCGAGCCTCGATCTCGCCGGGGCAGAGATCGAGTTGGTGCCAGCCTTCAGTCGTGAGACACGCCTTCGGAGGGCCATCGAGTCGGTGCTCGATGACTACGACTATGTCCTCATCGATTGCCCACCAACGCTTGGGCTGTTGACGGTGAACGGGCTCGCGGCCGCCCACGAGGTGCTGGTGCCCGTACAGACGGAGTACTACGCGCTCGAAGGGCTCGGCCAGTTGCTCCGTAACGTCGATCTGGTCAAACGCAACCTGAACCCCACGCTGGAGGTGTCGACGATTGTGTGTGTGATGTTCGACGCTCGAACCAAGTTGTCTGATCAGGTGGTCGCCGAGGTTCGCGAGCATTTCGGCCACAAGGTCCTGCGAACCGTTGTTCCGCGCAATGTCCGGCTGTCGGAAGCGCCCTCGTTCGGTCAACCGATCATCACATTCGATCCACGTTCGCGTGGCGCAGTCGCCTACCGCGACGTGGCCAAGGAGGTTCACTATGGTTCGGCGTAGCGGCTTAGGCAAGGGTCTCAGTTCGCTGATTCCGCCCGGAGAAGGGTCGACGTCGGGAAGTGGCGATGCGGTCCTCCAGGACATACCGCTGTCCGACATCACCCCGAACCCACATCAACCTCGGATGCACTTCGACGAGGAATCGCTCACCGAGCTCACGGCCTCCGTGCAACAGATCGGCGTGCTGCAGCCGATTCTGGTGCGGCCGTTGGAGTCTGGCGGCTACGAACTGATCGCGGGTGAACGCCGCTGGCGCGCCGCTGGGCGCGCCGGCCTGCCCACGATCCCGGCCGTCATTCGATTCACCGATGATCTTGCGGCGGTGGAGCAGGCTCTGGTC
>DATKCX010000281.1:0-2448 GCA_035512975.1 Ilumatobacter sp. | reverse complement strand
CCAGGCCGGGACAGGGAGCGACTGACGTTGGTCTATCTTCTCGTGATCGTTGCTGCGGTGCTCGTCATCGCAGCGATCGCATATAGCACTCAGCGCAAATCGCGCGATGGCGTTGCTTCGTTCAAACGTCAGATCGATGCGTTGTCGCCCCAGGCGCGAAAGCCCGTTGTCGATCAAGTGCAAAGCGTCAGCGACCTCCGTCGGTCGTCAGATCACGGCAAGGCCGAGCCTGACACCGATGCCGACGTGCCGTCGGCTGATGCATCGTCGACCAGCGCAACAGGCGACGAGACAGACAACGAAACAGGCGACGAGACAGTCGACGACGTGCCGTCTGCCGAACCGACTGACGAGCCGGAAGACCCCGCAGATGGCGCGTGACCTCGCGATCGACCTGGGTACCGCGAACACGCTCGTCTACATGAAAGGTCGCGGCATCGTGCTCAACGAGCCGTCGGTCATCGCGCTCAACCGGCAAACCGGCGAAGTGCTCGCCACCGGACGCGAGGCGTGGCAGATGATCGGCCGCACCCCCGGCTACATCGTGGCCGTGCGACCGCTGCGCGGCGGGGCGATCACCGACTTCGAAATCACCGAGCGCATGATCCGGTTGCTGTTGCAACGAGTTGGCGTCAGCCGCTTCACGCGGCCGAAAGTTGTCATCTGCGTACCGTCGGCCATCACCGAAGTCGAGCGCCGAGCCGTCACCGACGCGGCTCGCCGTGCCGGGGCCGCCGACGCGAACCTCATCGAACAGCCCATGGCAGCAGCCATCGGCGCTGATCTGCCCATCGACGAGCCGGTTGGCAACATGGTCATCGACATCGGCGGCGGCACCAGCGAGACCGCGGTGATCAGCCTCGGCGGCATCGTCGCCCTCGAAGCGGTTCGTGTGGGTTCGTTCGACATCGACGCGGCCATTCAGAACTATGTGCGCCGCGAGCACGGTATCGCCATCGGCGAACGCACCGCAGAAGAAATCAAGATGGCGATCGGGTCGGCCGACCCCATGCCAGATGAATCGCAAGCCGAAGTGCGCGGGCGCGACCTCATGACCGGTCTCCCCAAAACCGTGGTGCTCACCCCAGAGGAAGTTCGTTACGCCATCGAAGACGTGTTGTCGTCCATTGTGGCATCGGTCATTCGCTGCCTGGCGAAGGCACCGCCCGAACTGTCGCAAGACTTCCTCGTGCGTGGCATGTATCTCGTGGGCGGCGGCGGACTGTTGAAGGGCCTCGCCCAGCGCATCGAACGCGACACCGAGGTGCCGGTTCGTATGTCGAACGTGCCGCTCGAAGCTGTTGTGCTCGGTGCCGGCCACGTGATCGAACACTACGACGCCTTGAAAGGCATGTTCATGGGGGCTCGCCGCTAGCGGCTGGAGACCATCATGGTTCGTGTGCATGCGGGGGCGGCTGCGGCAATGGCTGCTGGCCTCGACCGCATTCGGGCCGATGCAGAGATTCCCGAAGCGTTCCCGCCCGAGGTGCTCGAGGCTGCCGAACGGGCCGCCGCCACACCGATCGGTGACCAGCACGTCGATCGACGCAACCTGCGCTTCGCCACGCTCGACCCGGCGTCGTCGATCGACCTGGATCAGGCCTTCGCCATCGAATCGGCTGGTAGCGATGTCATCTTGCACTACGCCATCGCCGATGTCGGGTGGTTCGTGCAGCCAGGAGATCTGCTCGACGTGGAAGCGTTCAAGCGCGGCGTCACGGTGTACTTGCCCGATCGACGATCCACGTTGTACCCCCCAGTGCTGTCGGAGGGTGCGGCCAGCCTGTTGCCCGATGTCGATCGTCCCGCCGTGATCTTCACCGTTCGGGTCGACGAAGCCGGCGAGTCCACCATCGACGGCGTGGAACGAGCGCTCATCCGGAGCCAGGCAAAACTCGCCTACGACGCCGTCTCGCCAACGGACTTGCCCGACGGATTCGACGAGTTGCACCGCAGGATCGTGTTGGCCGAAGAGCGGCGGGGCGCTCCCCGGGTGGAGTTCCCGGAGCAGGAGATCGAAGTCGACGGCGACGGCTCGTACGAGCTGACGTTCCGGCCTCGGTTGGAGTCGGAAGAACAGAACGCGGCCATGTCGCTGGCCACCAACCTGGCGGTCGCCAAGCTGTTGCTCGATGCCGGCACGGGCTTGTTCCGCGAAATGCCCGACGTCGAAGAGCGTCACCTGCGGCGGCTGCGCAACAGCGCTCGGGCGTTCGGGCTCACCTGGCCCGCCGACGTGCCGCTCGACCAGTTCGAACGGTCGCTGCCACGCGACGACCCACGTTCGTCGGCGTTCTTGTTGGCGGTGCGTCGAGCTTCTGGCGGTGCCAGCTACACGCCGTTCGAAGCCGGACGAGTCCCGTGGCACTCTGCCATGGCTGCCACGTACGCCCAGGCCACCGCACCGTTGAGACGCCTGCAAGACCGATTCGTCATCGAAGCGGCACT
>DATKCX010000280.1:0-5517 GCA_035512975.1 Ilumatobacter sp. | reverse complement strand
CGCGGCGATCGCCGTGAGATCGAACCAAGGTGTGCCCGGCTGCTCGGTGCACACCGGAACGCTGAGATGCAGCGCTTCGTGCAACGTGGTGTCGTCGTATTCCGAGAGCACATAGAACTCGTGGGGGGCGACGACGAGATTGATCTTCGAAGAATCGGTGGGCGGGCTGCCATCCACGACCAACGTGGCCGGCCGGCCGGTTTCGACAGCCGCCTCGACAATCCAATCGGCGATGTCATGCATGAAGGCGTTGCCGGTCGGCGCGACGAAGACGTTGAGTTCGCGCATGAGTTCAGTGACTGCGAACGCGGCGTACGAGGTCGGTGGGTGTGCGAAGCACTTTCAGGATGGCCCGTTTGGCGACCGAGGTGCGGTCGGGCGCATGCACGAGCTCGCTGACCATCTGTTTTACCAAGAGCCGCCTGCTCGTCGCTTCTGGCATCGCCGCGGCGAGCGCCTTGAGCTCTTCGCGCCGCGCCTCAGACTCCCGTTGCAGCTCGTCGAGTTGCGCTTCCAGAGCGGCTTGCTGTGTCGTGTCCACGCGCCGAGAGGCTAGCCCTCCAAGTCCCGATGGCGGTGGCTAGCCTGTCGGCGATGCGGTTCGATGGTCAGCTGAGCGATCGCGCCGTCGCCCAGCGCAGGCGCCAGTCGATGAGCAACGTGGGTCGAGTCGTGATCGGGTCGGTGCTGTTCCTGATCCCGCTGATCGCGCGGTACGTCCATCAGGAGTACCGGGCGCCGGCCGGCACGACTGAGGGCTGGTGGCCGTATCTCCTGCTCGGTGTGCTCGCTGTTCTCGCCGCCGGGTTGTTGGAGTCGCCGCCGATCACGTCGTCGACGTCGCGTGTGTTCGTCAATGCGGCAAGCACCGGGCTCCTCGTCCTCGTTGCGGCGGCTACATCACAGGTGGTCGTGCCCGAGTCGCTGCCCCGATTCGTCATGGTGTTCACCGGGTTCTGCGTGTTCGTCTGGATTCTGCTCGTCGGCGCGTTCTTTGCCATCAGGACCCGGCGTCGCGGCGGCGGCACCCGCGTCGTTGCGGTCATCAACCCGAAAGATGCTGCCCAACTCGAACTCGACTCGGCCGAGGGGCCGTGGGAAGAGCGGTTCCACCTCATCGCCGTGCTCACCGACGAGCGTGACTTCGACTCGTTGTCGGACGTCTTCGCCGAAGGTCACGCGAACACGTTGGTGCTCGGCCCGGTGGCGTCGGTGCATCCCGTGGTGGTCAGCCAGGCCGAGGCCCTCCATCAAGCCGGAGCGCGAGTGCGCAGCCTCGACAACTTCTACGACCAGGTGCTCGGCCGTCTGCCGCTCTCCACGCTCGACCGTTTCGCCCTCATGGGCGACATCGAGTCGTTGCACGGCGCATACGCACCGTTGAAACGTGCACTCGACCTCGTCTTGGCGTTCATCGGCATGATCGCGCTGGGCGTCGCTCTGCCGTTCGTCATCATCGGCAACCTCATTGCCAATCGTGGCCCATTGTTCTTCTCGCAGCGGCGCGTGGGTCGCCACGGCGAAGAGTTCGAGATCGTGAAGTTCCGTTCCATGTCGCCCGGCGCGGTCGACATCTCCGGTTGGACGTCGAACGACGACCCGCGGATCACCGCCTTCGGCAAACTGCTCCGCCGCACGCACCTCGACGAGTTGCCACAGGTGATCAACATCTTCCGCGGCGAGCTCTCGGTGGTGGGTCCACGTCCCGAGCAGGTGGAATACGCCCGAAGGCTCGCCGAGGCGTTGCCGTTCTACAACGCCCGCCATCTCGTACGGCCGGGCCTCACCGGTTGGGCACAGGTGCGATACCAATACGCCGCGTCTGAAGAGGACGCGTACGTGAAGCTCCAGTTCGACCTGCACTACGTGCGTCACGAATCGCTGGTGACCGACGTGCGCATCATCTGGCTCACGTTCCACCACCTGCTGTTAGACGGCGGCCGATGAGCGTTTCCGACTTGTCATCTGACTGGTCGGATTCCCCCTGCTATCGCTTCGGCTCCAACACCGCCGCGTACACCTGATTCGTCGCGGTGAGCATCGCATCGACCGAGAAGGCCGACTCGTATCGCCGTCTCGCTGCTGCGCCGAGTTGCTCCACTCTCTTCGGATCGCCCATCAAACCTCGAAGTGCTGACGCCAGCTCGTCGCTCGACGCTGCGACCACGCCCGCCGGCTCGTCGCCGAACAGCGCTCGGGTACCGGGCAGATCACTCGCCACACACGCCAACCCCGCTCGCATCTGTTCCATCACCGAGATGGGCAGGCCCTCGTAACGCGACCACAACAACCCGATGTCGGCCGCCGCCAGGATCTCTGGCACATCGTCTCGATGACCGGGCAACGCCACCCGAGCCGACAACAGCGGAGATGCCGCTACCAGCTCGTCGCAGGCTTGGAGCCCAGGGCCATCGCCCACCAACTGCAACGTCCACGGAAGGTCACCCAATGTGTTGAGCGTTTCGAGCAGTTCGACCTGCAACTTCGGTGGCGCAAATCGAGCCACCATCACCATCACCGGGCCGTCGACGGCATCGACCGGACCACGCCGCTGGAGGTCTACCGACACGTCAGCGATGCCGTTGGGCACCACCCAGATGCGACGCTTTGGTACCACCCGCGCCCGACGCGCCCGATCGGCTTCCGCTTCGGTGAGGCAGATCACCGCGTCGCCGACATGCCCACCCACGAACTCGCCGAGGAATGAGGCGATCCGCTGCTTCCACGCGGCACCCGCTTGAAACGGCCAGCCGTGCGCGGTGTACACCGAGCGGCAACTGAGGCGACGCGCCGCGAGCCGCGCCATGAGGCCAGCATGCGACGAGTGGGCGTGGACGATCTGGGGGACGTCACGTGCGATGGCGTCTCGAACCGCAACCAGCGCAGAGCGCTGTGAGAACCGCCCGTGGGCGGAACCCAACTGATCCACGGTCACCACACTGATACCGGCAGCTCGGACGCGAGCTGCGGCCGGGCCGTCGACTCCGGCGATCACGCGCACGTCGACACCGCTTGCGTGTTGCGCGATCGCGAGTTCGGCGACGTGGGTCTGCGCCCCGCCGACGTCGAGTTTGGTGACGACGTGGGCAACCTTCACGAGAGCCATCCCACGGCGTCGATGAAGGCGTCGTGCCAGTTGTCGTACGAGTAGGCCGTGGCCACCGCAAAGCCAGAGGTCGCGCGGGAGGCGCGGCGAGCAGCAGGCTCTTCGATGAGTGAACAGACGGCGTCGACCCAGTCACTCGCGGTTTCAGGTGCCACACCATCCATGGCTGTCAGCAGTTCCTGACTCACGCCGACCGGCGATGCCACAACTGGAACGCCACTCGCCGCGTACTGCAGCAACTTGTAGCCGCACTTGGCTCGTTCGTACACGCCGTCGCGCAACGGCATCAGCCCGATGTCCCATGCGGCGATGTGGCGCGTCGACTCCGTCGACCAGAGTGTTCGCTCGGTGAACGGCTCGAGCACCGCAGGTACTTCGCCCGGCCCGCTCACGATCTCGAGCCGAGCCCCTGTGCGGCGATGGATCTCCGCGAGCCCCGCAGCGATGTCGATCAGGTAGCCCTCGGTGGCTGGCGACCCGATCCAGCCCAAGCGCGGTGCCCCACCGATCGCCCAGTCGCTGCGCACGCTGTAGTCACTCGGCTCGATGCAGGTGGGAATGACGCGCACGTCAGCGCAGTGATCGGCTGCCCAATCGGCCAGGACGTCGTTGCCGGCGATCACCCGATCGGCACTCGACGCAGCGCGCTTGGCCAACAGTGAACGCGGGAAGGGCCGCTTCGTCCAGTGGCCCAAACCTGGCAGATTGCCGTTGTCCCACGGCAGACCGTCGTCGAGGTCGTACACCCCTGGGCTGCCAGCGCGCAGAAGGCGCGACTCGGACCGACCACGAGTGACTCGGCGAGCATTGCGAACGAGCAGTGTTGGACGATCACGTTCGATGGTCGACTTGGGGAAGCCTGGGCCGTGCACGACGATGTCGTCGGCCTTCACCTGCCCAGCAGCGCTCGCTCGGTCGATCCAGTGCAGCGCTCGGGTTCGCACCGTGCTGTTGCTCGCCGGGTACGGCACGATCACCTGACCCAGCGACGTCATGGGCCAAGACGCTAACGCCCACCGCGGTTCGTGCGCGAGACCCGGCTGGTCGAGGCTGTATCGTCCGCCGCGTGAACGCGACGAGCGAGGTGAACCACGGCGCACCGTTGGAGGTCCTGATCTTGTCGTTCGACAGTTCGACCGTGATCGAACGATGTCTGGCATCGCTCACGACCTTGATACCCGACACGCCAGTCGCGATTCGCGAACACAGCGACGCCGTGGGTGCCGTCGACCGACTCCACCGACTCGCTGCGGGCCACTCTGCCCCCGTGAGAATCAGTACCGACCCCACCAACCCCGGGTTCGGCGCTGGCTGCAATGCGCTCGCCGCATCGTCCACCGCCACTCATCTCCTCTTTCTGAACCCCGACACCGAGCTGGTTTCCTGGCCGTTCCACACGGGCCTGCCACCGCTCGGTCGGCTGGTCGGGCCGCTCATGGTCGACTCGGGTGACCCGTCACGTCACTACGGCGTTCGATACCGGATTCGAGACGAGATGGCTCGCAGCTGGCTACGCCTCCGCGGCCAGCGGCCGAACGGTGCGGGGTTCGTCAGCGGTGCCGCTCTGCTCATTGCCCGAGCGGACTTCGAACGAATCGACGGCTTCGACGAGGGCTATTTCTTGTTCTACGAAGACATCGATCTGTGTCTACGAGCCAATGCTGCGGGCATCGGCACCTACGTCGACGATCGGTTCACGGTGCGCCACACGGGAGCCCACAGCACCTCGAGCCGATTCGGCACATCGCTGCAATGGTCGTATCAGTCGGCTGTTCGCTTTCACCGGCAGCAAGGTTCACCGATCATCGGGTACCGGTGCTACGTCGTGGTCGATTCGATCGCGCGCGCCACGCTCCATCTCGCTCGCGGTCGCCGCACGCTCGCCGCGGCATACCTGCGACTGGCACAGCGTTCGGCCGGCGACCTGCTGCATCGCACCGCCACCTGATACCGAGCGCCCGCTGCGCCAACACACCGGCCACCCGCGTGAGACATCGGCAGGAAGCACAAACGGGCCCGATATTGTGCGGCGCATGAATCCCACCGAGGTCGTTGCGGATATCGCGCCGGCGAGCGACCCGATCGAACCCCGCGCTACCGGGCGTTCCGACGGCGGGTCTCAGCCAGTGGCACCCTCGTTGGTCGACAGGTGGGGCGACACCTGGCGCTGGCCGGTCGTTCGCATTGCAACCTTCATCGTGTGCACGGTGATCCTGGCGTTTCCGAGGCTCGACCGGCTGCACACATCGATCGTCGGAGATCCGGGCGACGCCTATCTCATCCTGTCGCTCCTGGAGTGGGGCGGCGACCGCTCGGTCGACCTCTTCCAGGGGTTCTGGTCAGGACCGATGTTCGCCAGCGGGGACAACGCCATGGCGTACTCCGACTCGCTCCTCCCACTGGCGTTTCCG
>DATKCX010000279.1:0-2088 GCA_035512975.1 Ilumatobacter sp. | reverse complement strand
TCCAACTGGGCGTGGCCGACGAGTCCACGTTCAACACCCCGGTCACGCCGTCTCGCTTCTTCGAGTACAACGGCAACCCGGCTGCTGTTCGGGGTGTCGCGGCTCGGACTGAGGGCAACCCACTCCGTGCCGGTACGCGCGCCCGCCGCAGCGACCGCTCGGTCCCCTACTTGTCTCACGCGGAGGGCACGCTCGAGTTCGACGTGATGACCAAGGGTGTCGGCTACTGGTTCAAGCACATGCTGGGCACGGTCGCCACGACCGGGGCGGGCCCCTACACGCACACCGCCACAGAGGGTGCCACGTCTGCGCTCGTCGGCAAGTCGTTCACGGCGCAGATGAACTACCCGTTCCACCCGGCCGGCACTAACCAGTCGATGACGTTCTCGGGCGGCAAGGTGCCCTCGTGGTCGCTGACGAACGACGTCGAGGGCATGCTCACCATGTCTCTCAATGTGTGGTTCGCGTCGATGACGACGGGCACCGCACTGGCGACCCCGTCGTATCCAGCGAGCATGGAGAACTTCTCCTGGGCGGGTGGCGTCATCACGATCGGCGGGTCGGCCATCGACGTCACGAACATCAACGTCGAGGTCGACAACACGCAGAAGGTGGACAGCAAGGCGATCCGGGGCAACACGGCTTCCAAGGAACCCACGCCGGGGCCGCTCAGCATCACGTGGGGCGTTGAGTGCGACTTCGACTCCCTGACGCAGTGGAACCGCGTCCATGGGACGACTCGCGCCGCGACGATCGCGAGCGTTGTCGGAACGTGGACCAACGGGGCCGACACATTCACGGTCACGCTTCCGTCCGCGCGGTTCGACGACCACAACTTCAGCGGTGAGGCAGGTTCGCTGGGGCAGTCGATCACGGGCGTCGGCGAGGACGACGGCACGGCTTCCGCTCCGATCGAACTCAAGCTCGTTTCGACCGACGTTACCCCGTAGCAGATGGCTACAGAGCGGTTCGGCGGCGGTGGCATCAACGTCGAGGGCCTGGCCGAACTCCGCAAGGCGCTCAAGGAACTGGATGCCGGCTTCCCGAAGGAACTCCGCAAGGCCAACAAGTCGGTTGCGGACTTCGTTGCCTCGGACGCGAAGTCGGCGGCGTACTCCATCGGCAGTACCGCCGCCCACGTCGCCCCGTCGATCAAGGCGTCGGCCGGGCAACTGTCGGCAGGCGTCGCGCTCAGTGGCGAGGCCGCGGCGGGCGCAGAGTTCGGTGGCCGTGGTCGCCCCACCACACAGCAGTTCCAGCCACACCGCGGCACGCAGGGCTACTTCGTGTATCCGACGATCCGCCGGAACATGGACCGGATCGAGACCGAGTACGACACGGCCATTGCCGACTTAATCAAGAGAGCAGGGCTCGCCTGATGTCAAACACCAAGAGGCCGTCGACCACTCGCAAGGTCACCCGCAAGACCGAGGAGAAGCGCGACGAGGCGCTGAGCCAGGGCGTGTCGATCGCGTACGACGGCAAGGTCTACACCGTGCGCGCGGGTGACCTGACCGGACTGGACTCGGCGGCGCTGCGTCGTGAGTGTGGCTACTCGTTCGCCGGCCTGCTCAAGGCGTTGACGAAAGACCCGGACATCGACCTCATTGCTGCGCTCGTGTGGCTCTCCCGCCGCACCGATGGGGAGAAGCTGCTGTCGTACGACGAGGTCGCGGCGGAGATCGGCTACGACTCCGACATCGAGGTTGTGGACACCGAGCCGGAGGATGAGTCCCCGGAAGGCTGAGGCGGGCGCTCCTTAAACAGCTCCCGCAACTCACCAAGTTCTACGGCCTCCGACCGTGCGACATCGACGAGATGACGACGCGCGAGGTGTCCGAGTACGTGTCGCAGATGAACCAGTACCTGACCGAGGAGGCGACGCATGTCTAGGCGCATCGTCATTGAATTCCTTGGGAAAGATTCCGCGAGCAAGACCGCCGCGGCCGTCGAGAAGAACTTCGGCAAGCTCGGTGGAACGTTCGATCGGGTCGGCCAGAAGGCAGGCAAGATCCTCGCAGGCGGGCTGGTGCTGGCTGGTGCGGCGGCCGTGAAGTTCACCAAGGATGCCGCGGCGCTCGACACGAA
>DATKCX010000278.1:0-10941 GCA_035512975.1 Ilumatobacter sp. | reverse complement strand
GAACGCCTGCGGGCTGGTGACCTCATGAATGAGGTGCAGATCGATGTACAACAGGTCGGCTTCGCCCGGCGTGGAATGAACGAGGTGCCGGTGCCACACCTTCTCGGGCAGCGTCATCGGCCGGTTCACATGGTCCTGGTTCACGGTGTTCTGGTTCACGGTGTTCTGGCTTTCGTCGTGACGGAGGTCATCGGGTTGGGCATTGTAGGCATCCCACTTTCTGAGATAACATTCTTGCGGTATGGACAGCGTAACGGGAGTTGGCGTACTCGACAAGAGTGTCCTGGTGATGCGGTCGGTCGCAAGCGCTCCGATGAATCTCAACGAGTTGCAGGCTGCGACAGGGTTGCCGCGGGCGACCGCGCACCGGCTCGCAGCCGCTCTCGTGCAGCACGGATTGCTTCGACGTGATCCGGAGGGTCGGTTCGATCTGGGTCTCGACCTCGCCGCGCTTGGCCGGGTCGCAGCATCGCGATTCCCGCTGGGAGCGCGCTCGCTACCGGCATTGCGGGCGTTGCGCGACGACACCGGCGAAAGCGTGCAACTGTTCGTCGTGGAAGGCGATCGGCGTCGATGTGTCGTGTCGCTGCAGTCGCCGCACGGGTTGCAATGGATCGTGCCAGAGGGCGTGTTGTTTCCGCTCGGGCGGGGTTCGGCGGGTCGTGTGCTCAGTGGTGAGACGTCGTCAACCGGCTGGGTCGAGAGCATCGAAGAGCGCGAAGCAGGCGTTGCCTCGGTGTCGGCGGCGGTGCACGACCGCGACGGCATGGTGATTGCCGCGATCAGCGTGTCGGGGCCGGTCGAGCGGCTCACTCGCCAACCGGGTGAACGTTGTGGTGCCGCAGTCATACGGGCGGCTGAGCAGATCGCCGTCGAGTTGCGTTAGCGCTGCAATACTTCCGGCCATGAATCGTGGCGACAGCGCGACCGACGACGCCACCGATCGTTGGTTCGTGCATCGCGGCCTGCCGCACGCGATGCCGCACTATTCGGCGAGCGAAGACATCTGGACCCGCACGTGGCCGTTTCTGCTGCTCGTGATGTTCGTTGAACTGTTCGCAACGTTCGGCGACAGGTACGACGGTTGGAAGCAGTTCGGCGTGTTCATCGGTGGGCTCGGCGTGATCATTGGCGCGTTCGTGCTGGTCAACGTCCTCCGTCGTCGGCCGGCGTTTCGGCTTCCCGATTCGATTGCCGCTCCGGAACTGACAGTGTTCGTGCTGGTTCCGGCCCTCGTTCCGTGGTTCCTCTCGTCGCATGGGTGGCGCGAGTCGTTGGTGATGGCCGGCATCAATCTGGGCGTGTTGGCGGTGGCGTTTGTCGTGACGTCGTACGGCTTGCTCCCGGCGATGAGGTGTGGTCTCGTCCAATCGGCGCAACAGCTACGTACCGTCGTGCAACTCGTCGCGAGGGGCATCCCGCTGCTGCTGTTGATCACCGCGTTCATGTTCCTGAATGCTGAGATGTGGCAGGTGGCAGACAACTTCACACCGCTGTTCTTTGCGTTCAGTATCGGGTTCATGGTGTTGGCCGCGATGTCGTTTCTGACGTTGCGAGTGCCCCGCGAGGTGGCGGCGTTGGCGCGGTTCGACAGCTGGGACGACGCGTGGGCGACAGCCAGGAAGACCGACGCACCCATCGTCGCCGCGACCGCTCCGGGCCGTTGGGCAGGAGCTCCAGCCGAGCCTGAACTCGGCCGTGTCGAGCTGGTGAATGTGGGGTTGCTGCTCACCGCGGCGCAGATGGTGCAGACGTTGCTCGTGGGGACCTGCGCCGGCGTCTTCTATGTCGGCTTCGGCATGGTCGCCGTGCGCCGCGACACCGTTCTCGCGTGGACCGTAACCGACCGTGTCGACACACTGCTTGCGTTCGAACTGGGAGGCGGGGAGATCGTCCTCACGTGGCAACACATCGCGGTCGCGGGGTTCATCGCGGCGTTCTCGGTGTTGCAGTTCGCCGTGTCGAGCGTGACCGACGAGACGTACCGCAACGAATTCTACGACGACGTCGCACGCGACGTGCGTGAGGTGCTCGCAGTGCGCGCGATCGTTCGTCACGAGCGCGCCGAGCCGAGCCAGTAGTTCTCAGAACTTGGTTGCTGCGACGCAGCCACCACACAGATTCGCCAGACAGATTCGCCAGACAGATTCGCCAGACAGATTTGCGGGGTCGAGGCGGTTCGGGTTCGAGGGCGCGCCTACGCTCGCGGCATGACATCTGAACCGTCCACGGAGTCGACGCCCGTCGAGTTCCTGCCGAACGACTGGCGTGATCAGGTTCGCCGGCTGGCCGACGAGCGTGACGCAGTGATCCTGGCTCACAACTACCAGCTTCCCGACGTTCAAGACATCGCCCACTTCACGGGCGACTCGCTGGGTCTGTCGAGAATCGCCGCCGAAGCCGAGCACTCGACGATCGTGTTCTGCGGTGTCCACTTCATGGCTGAGACCGCAAAGATTCTCAGTCCGGACAAGACCGTGCTCATTCCGGATGAACGCGCCGGATGCAGCCTGGCCGAGACGATCACTGCTGATCAGCTCCGGGCATGGAAGGCCGAGTACACCGTCGGCGGCGTACCGCCCGTGGTGGTGAGCTATGTGAACACCACCGCTGCGGTGAAGGCCGAGACCGACATCTGTTGCACCTCGTCGAACGCGGTCGACGTGGTCGCGAGCATCCCCGCCGATCGCACCGTGCTGTTCGGGCCTGATCAGTTCCTCGGTGCCCACGTGCAACGATCGCTGCAGCGCGACAACATGCACATCTGGATGGGGGAGTGTCACGTGCACGCTGGAATCAACGGTGCCGATCTCAAGGCTCAGGTGGAGGCCGATCCTGAAGCCGAGCTGTTCATCCACCCCGAGTGTGGGTGCGCAACGAGTGCGCTCTATCTGGCCGCGGCCGGCGTGGTGCCCGAGGGTCGCACACAGATCCTCTCCACGAGTGGCATGGTCGAACGCGCCATCGCCACCGATGCGAAGCGTGTGCTCGTGGCCACCGAAACGGGGATGTTGCACCAGCTCACGAAGGCCAGGCCCACCACCGAGTTCAAGCCGGTCAATCCTGCTGCCGTCTGCAAGTACATGAAGATGATCACGCCGGCGAAGTTGTTGCGCTCGCTGCGCGAAGGAACCGACGAGGTCACCGTCCCAGCCGACATTGCTGCCAAGGCGCGAGCCTCGGTGGAACGGATGATCGCCATCGGCAACCCGTCACCAGTGGCCGAATAGGCAACCACGTGCGACTCCCTGCGAAACTCGCCGCGCCCGCGGCCACCTGGCGACGCGACGTCGATGTGGTGGTGCTCGGGTCGGGCGCTGCAGGTCTGGCGGCAGCGTTGGCCATGCGTCCCGAGCGGTCGGTGCTGGTGATCACCAAAGACAACCTCGCCGCCGGATCCACAGCGTGGGCGCAGGGCGGGCTGGCCGCGGTGCTCGACCCGTCAGACTCCGTCGAGAATCACATCGCCGACACGCTCGCGGCCGGAGCCGGACTCTGCGACGAGGCCGCCGTGCGCACCATTGCCATCGAAGCGCCTGACGCAATCCGAACGCTGATCCGGCTCGGTGCGCTGTTCGACCCTGATCACAATGGAGACGGCGTCGACGGGATCGCGCTCACCATGGAAGGTGGCCATTCGCATCGTCGCATCGTTCATGCCGGGGGCGATCAGTCGGGTGCCGAGGTGCAGCGCACACTCGACCGCGCCGCGATCGAGGCAGGAGTGGAGCTGTTGGAACATGCCTTCGCGCTCGACCTCGTCACGGCCTCCAACTCCATCGGGCGCCGACAGGCCACCGGTGTTCGGGTGGGGATGCTCGACGCGAACGGTGCCGTGAACTCGGTCGGCATCGTGTCGGCGCGCGCCGTCGTCTTGGCGACAGGTGGGTACGGGCAAGTGTTCGCTTCCACATCGAACCCACCGGCGGTCACTGGCGATGGGTTGGCAATCGCGCTGAGGGCCGGCCTCGCTGCTCGCAACGTCGAGTTCGTACAGTTCCACCCGTCGGTTCTGTGGGTGGGGCCGGGTTCCGTGGGTCAGCAGGCATTGGTGTCGGAAGCCGTGCGCGGGGAGGGTGCCATCTTGTTCGACGGCTTGGGTCGCCGCATCATGGAGGGCGTGCACCCGTTGGAGGACTTGGCACCGCGTGACGTGGTGGCCGCCGCCATCAGTCGCCGGATGGCCGAGGCACCTGGCGGTGTTGGTGATCACGTGTTCCTCGACGGAACGCACATGGGCACAGACTTCTACGAGCGATTTCCATCGATCACCGAAGCGTGCCGAGCTGCCGGAATCGATCCGGCAACCGACCGGATACCCGTCGCGCCGGCAGCGCATTACGCGTGCGGTGGTGTTCCTGCGGACCTCGACGGCGTCACCGAGATGCCCGGACTGTACGCGATCGGTGAGGTGGCGTGCACCGGGGTACACGGAGCGAACCGTCTCGCGTCGAACAGTGTCACCGAGGGTTTGGTCGCCGGAACTCGACTGGGTCTCGCGCTGAAGGGGGCTCTGCTCGATCCGCTCGAGGTACCCGAATCGGCCGGGCGCGCATTCAACGCCCCGCTGCGCAACCCGGCGCAACGCGTGGAGATGCGGTCGGTCATGTCCAGCCAGATCGGGGTGCTGCGAACCCCCGACGGTATGGCCAGTGCGTTTCGACAGCTCGATGCGCTCGCCGATACCTCGTCGGTGGGCGTCACCGGGTCGCGAGCTGCGTGGGAGGCGACCAACATGCTCACCGTGGCGGCCGCAATGACGGCCGCGGCGATCGCCCGTACCGAGAGCCGCGGTTGTCACCGACGCGAGGACTTTCCGACGCCGAGAGACGAGTGGCTCACACCACTCGACATTCGCCTGACGATCGACGGAAGCCTTGCGGTCACCGGGATACCGCATCTTTGAGCGATCAGACTCCGTGCGGAAGAAGTTGTGTGATGGTGGCAGGTTGCTGCTGCGTGATGCAGTGGATGCCGCCACCGACTTCGAAGATTCGGCGGGCATCGACCAGTACCACCTCTCGTTCGGGATACAGGTCGGCAAGGAGCTCCGCGGCCTGTTCGTCGCGAGGGTCGTCGAATGCGCACAGCACGACGGCATCGTTGCACACGTAGTGGTTGATGTAGCTGTAGTCCACCCAGCCGTGTCGATCGCTCAACACAGTCGGCGCCGCGATCTCGACGACTTCGAGTTGCCGTCCAGACGCATCGTGCTGTGACCGTAAGAACGTGACGATGTCGCGACACACGTCGTGATCGGGATGCCTGGGGTCGGGTTGCACGTGGGCCACGAGAATGCCCGGGCGAACGAAGCACGTGACGATGTCGACGTGTCCTCGGGTGCCGAGCCGGTCGTAGTCGCGGGTGAGCCCGCGAGGCAGCCAGATGGCATGAGTCGTGCCGAGGCGCGCGTGCAGCTCCGCTTCCACTTCGGTGCGGGACCAGTGAGGGTTGCGACTCGGATCGAGCTGGACCGTGTCGGTGACCAGCACCGTGCCTTCCCCGTCGACGTGGATGCCGCCGCCTTCGTTGACCAGATCGCTCGACGCGATCGAGCCGTTCGGAACTCCGGCCAGTTCGGCCGCAAACCGACCCGTGTGTCGCTCGTTGTCGAAGGTTGAAAACCCGGCGTTGCCCCACGCGTTGAACGTCCAGTGCACCGCGCCGAGGCTGCCGTCGGCTTCGATCGTGAAGGTCGGCCCGGAGTCGCGGAACCAGGCGTCGTCGATGCGCGTCTCGATCACCGTGATCGGATGCTTGGCGGCGTCGTCCACCTGAGCAAGCACGGCGTCGCGGTCGCCGACGTTCGCGAGCATGGTCACCGGCTCGTACTGGGCGATCGTGTTGGCGACGCTCATCCAGACACTGCGATAGCCGTCGAGATCATCGCCGAAGGTCTCGTTGCCGGGCGGAAACTCCATCCACGTTCGCTCGTGCGGCCGCCACTCAGCCGGCATCATGGCGTCGGATTTCACCGGCAGATCCTCGCACGAAAGTGAGGTCAGACCCCACTTTCATTGGCGATCGCTACAGGAAGTACAGGCGGCTGAGACTGACCGAATCGGCCGGCTCGACGAAGCACTCCGCGCCATCCAGCGTCACTCGGCCTGTGGCGGGGTCGACGGTCACGTGGCCGAGACGGTCGTTCCACACCAGATTCGCCGGGCCGATGCCCCGTGTGTCGCGAACAGCGACTCTGCGGCGTCGCGTGGTCATGTGATCGTTGCCCACGTCGGCCGCCACGGCCGAGGTGAACGCCACGGACAGATCGGCGGCGGTGGCACCGAACGCACCAAATTGTGGCCCGAGCACCAATGGCTCGCACGTGTCGGTGGTGGCGTTCGGGTCGCCGGTGACGCCATATGCGGGAAACCCTGCCTTGAGCACGAGTTGCGGCTTGGCACCGAAGTGGTCGGAACGCCACAGCACGATGTCGGCCAGTTTGCCGACCTCGATCGAACCGACCTCGTGGCTGAGCCCGTGGGCGATCGCCGGGTTGATCGTGAGTTTGGCGATGTAGCGGCGGACGCGCGCGTTGTCGTGCGACGTTGCGTCGTCCCTGGTGCTGTCGGGGTTGTCGATGACTGCTTTCATGAGCGACGCGAGTTGAAACGTTCGCCGCACGGTCTCTCCAGCGCGTCCCATGCCCTGGGCGTCCGACGACGTGATGCCGATCACGCCCAGATCATGCAGCACGCCCTCGGCACCCATGGTTCCTGCTCTGATCCGGTCGGCAACCAACCGTGCGTCGCTGTCGGACGAGCGCGACAGGCCGTGGGCCGCGAAGATCATCTCGGTGTGCTCGTGGAGTGCGTCGCGACCGAACGGCAACGTCGGGTTGGTCGACGAGCCGAGCACGTTCGCCACGCCCGCCAACTGCATCACGTTGGGAACGTGGCCGCCGCCGCAGCCTTCGATGTGGAACGCGTGGATCGTTCGACCGCCCAGCACTGCCAACGTGTCGTCGACGCTGAGGCACTCGTTCAACCCGTCGGTGTGCAAGGCGACCTGCACGTCGTAGTCGTCGGCAACGCGCAATGCAGTGTCGAGTGCGCGTGTGTGCGCGCCCATGTCCTCGTGCACCTTGAACCCGCACGCGCCGCCTTCCACCAGCGCCTCCACGAGCGGTGCCTCGTCGGACGATGAACCCCGCGCCAAGAATCCGATGTTCACCGGCCACGCATCGAACGAGTTGAACGCGTGGCGCAAGGCCCAGGGGGAGTTGACCCCGACGCCCCAGACTGGGCCGAATTCCTGCCCGATGATCGTGGTGACGCCCGACGCCAACGACGCTTCCATGATGCGCGGCGACAAGAGATGCACGTGGGTGTCGATGGCTCCAGCGGTCGCGATGAGGCCCTCGCCGGACACGATCGACGTTCCGGTACCGACGACGACGTCGACATCGCTGAGGGTGTTGGGGTTGCCGGCGCGCCCGATCGACACGATGCGACCGTCGCGGATTCCGATCGAGACCTTGCAGACCGGCAGCATGGCATCGATCACCACCACGTTGGTGATGACCAGGTCGCACGTGCTCGCCACACTGGCACCGAGCAGACCCATCCCGTCGCGCGCTGTCTTGGCAAAACCGGCGATCAACTCGTCACCGCGGCGTTGCGAGTCGTGTTCGATCTCCACCACGAGGTCGGTGTCGCCGAGTCGCACGCGGTCGCCGATGGTCGGCCCGTGGATTGCTGCGTAGTCACGCAACCCGTGCTGATGCGCGTGGTTGGTACCGGTCATGACAGGCCATCCGCTCCGAGGTAGCCGGCGTCCGCGGCGCGCTGAATGGCGATGTCGCGAGCGCCAGGAGCGTCGAGCGGTCCGTCGACGAGACCGGCGAACCCGATCGCCACCCGCGCTCCGCCGATGGGTGTGAGCGTTGCGGCGGTGGGGACGTTCGGTTCGAACCGCAACGCCTCGCCGGCCGGAATCGCAAGTCGCATGCCGTACGCCAACGGTCGATCGAACGACAAGCGTCGGTTCACCTCGAAGAAGTGGAAGTGGCTGGTGATCGACACGGGAACGTCGCTGGTGTTGACGACCTCCAACACCACGTGCGCGACACCAGTCTCATCACCGGCCTCATCACCGGCCTCATCATCATCGAGCACGTCGGCTTGCGTGATGGCACCGACGGAGGTGGCAGTCGCGGTGTGTGGGCCGAAGGGGTCGCGCACGACCACCATCCGCGTGCCGTCGTCGAACACCGCCTCCACCTTCACCTCGGTGACCACGTCGAGCACCCCGGGCATCACGTCGGCTGGCCCCAACACCGAAGCCCCGGCCCGAGCAGCATCGACGAGGCGCGCGCCGTCGCGTGCTGCTTCGCACACGGTGTCGGCGATGAGGGCCGTTGCCTCAGGGACGTTGAGCTGCAGCCCGCGAGCCCGTCGGGCCCGAGCCAGTTCGGCAGCGGTGAAGATGAGGAGCCGGTCGCGCTCGGTGGGAGTGAGCCGCATTGGTCAAGTGTGTCAGGAGCGTTGAACCGCAGCGACGATGGCCGAGCGGCCGGTCACGCTGGGTCGGTTTCGAGTGAGGCCAGGATGAAGGCGATGTCGTCGACCGATGTGAGCGGATTCACCACGCAGATCCGAAGCACCGTCTCGCCGTGCCACGACGTGGGCACCACGAACGCCTCGCCCGAAGCGAGCAAGGCATCGCTCCACACCTGGTACTGGTCGGGCATCCATCCGAGCCGCCGGAACATCACGATCGACAGCTCGGGCTCCACCACGAGTTCGCAATGCGCGCTGGCGCGCACGAGATCGGCACCGGCGTGGGCAACCTGCAACGTCGACTCGACCGCGGTGGCGTACGCCTCGGTTCCGTGTGTGGCCAGGCTGAACCACAACGGCAATCCGCGGGCCCGGCGCGACAGGTGATGTGCGAAGTCGCTGGGGTTCCACGGTTCGTCGATCTGGTGCTCGCCGCCGCCTTCGTGCAACACGTCGAGGTATTCGGCATGCTGCGTGTGTGCCGATCGGCCGATCAGGGGATCGCGGTAGAGCAAGGCGCAACAGTCGAACGGTGCGAACAACCATTTGTGCGGGTCGACGATGAAGCTGTCGGCACGTTCGATGCCGTTGAACTTGGATCGCACGCTCGGAGCCGCGAGTGCCGCCGCGCCGTATGCCCCGTCGACGTGCAGCCACACGCCGTGCTCCTCGGCGACGTCGGCGGCACCGGCCAAGTCGTCGATGACGCCCGCATTCGTGGTGCCGCCAGTGGCCACGATGGCGAACAGGCGCGCCCGGTCGGCGTCGTTGAAGTCAGCCAACGCGTCGTGCAACGCTTCGCCCGACATCCGACCCGTATGGTCGGCCTCGACGGCGAACACGTCGGCATCCATCACTCTGGCCGCTTGAGCCACCGACGAGTGAGCGCCGGACGACGCAACGATCAATCCGCGGGTGCGGTCGAACGCTCCGTCGGCACCGTGCCGCCACGCCCACCGCGCGGCGACCAGCGCCGACAGATTGCCGGCCGTGCCGCCCGACACGAACACGCCACCAGCCTCGCTGGGGAAACCGGCGAGGTCGGCGATCCATCGGAGTGCTTCGTTCTCGGCGAACGCGGCACCGCCGCCTTCCAACCAGGAGCCTGCGTAGATGCTCGATGCACCCACCACGAGGTCGAAGAGGATCGACGCCTCGGTCGGAGCCGCTGGTACGAACGCCAGGAATCGGGGGTGGTCGACCGAGATGCACGCCTGGGCCAGCACGTCGCCGAACACCCGGAGTGCCTCGATGCCACCCAGCCCGTTCGGTGTGATGGTATGACCTGCCATGGCGCGGAGTTCGCCCGGCGTGCGCGGCCCGTCGAGCGGCGGTGGATACAGCCGCACGCGATCTATCGCATACTTGACGATGGCTTCGGTGAGCACTTCGGTCGATGAGTCATGCGTGTGCATACGCAGTCATCTTGGCAGGAGGTCGAGCGGCCACGCTCGATAGCCACCGGGTACAGGCGGACCACTCTCTCGGCGACCCGGTCCCGGCATCGATGCAGTCCGTAGGGTGGTGCCGTGTTCGTGCTGCATCCGCTCTCCAGCCAAACCCGTGATCGCTTGCTCGGCGGCGGGCTCGACCCCGATGCGATCGCGGCCATCGTGCGCATGGCAGTGCAGGAAGACCTCATGGGCGGCATCGATGTCACCTCCACGGCGACGATCCCCGCTGAGCACCGCAGCAGCGCCACGTTCGGGTCGCGTCAAACCGGTGTGGTGGCCGGCTTGTCTGTGGCTGCCGCTGCAATCGACGCCGTGTGCGGGCAGTCGGCGAGCGACTTCGACTATCTGGTCGAAGACGGATCGCAGGTGGTGCCCGGGCAGTCGGTCGCGCGGGTGACGGCTCCCACTCGGCTGCTGCTCACGGCGGAGCGAACCGCACTGAATCTGCTGTGCCACCTCTCGGGAGTGGCGACGCTGACCCGACGGTGGGCGGACGAACTCGAAGGCACCCCTGCCACCGTGCGCGACACCCGCAAGACGACTCCCGGCTTGCGAGCGCTGGAGAAATACGCCGTGCGGTGCGGCGGTGGGGCGAACCACCGTATGGGGTTGTCCGACATGGCGTTGGTGAAAGACAACCATGTGGCCGCCGCCGGGGGAGTCGCGCAGGCCTATGCGTTGGTACGCGGCCTCGAGGGTTCCATACCGGTGGAGATCGAGGTCGACTCGTTCGAGGGGCTCGCTGCGGCGATCTCCGCAGGTGCCGATGAAGTGTTGCTCGACAACTTCGACACCGATGGCATGCGTGCCGCTGTGGCGTACCGAGACACGCATGCGCCAGGTGTCAAGCTCGAAGCGAGCGGAGGGTTGACGCTCGCGATCGCCCGATCAGTGGGCGAGACCGGTGTCGACTTCATCGCGGTGGGAGAACTCACGCACTCGGCGCGGGTGCTCGACCTCGGCCTCGACCTCGTGTAGTCAGCCGG
>DATKCX010000277.1:0-2853 GCA_035512975.1 Ilumatobacter sp. | reverse complement strand
CGCCGATAGATGTCGGGTCGGTACTCGTCGAGCAGTGCACCACGCAGGTCGTCGTTGTCGAGGAGTTGGAACGCGAACTTCTCGTTGGTCGACAGCCGTTCGGTGAGCGCACCCATCCATGTCTTGTCGAACCCGACGCTGAACGCGTCCTCGCTGTTGGCGAGCGCCTCCACCTGGATGATCTCGTTGGCGACGATGTCGTCGGCCACCTGGTCGACGAACAGCCGGTCGGTGTCGGAGATGTGGGTGCCGAACCGCTCGTTGATGCGCTTGATGATCTCCGACAGTGCCACCTCCTCCATCAATTGAGTGCGACCACCGCCGCCGTAGATGGTGACGACCTCGCCGTCGTCGACGTCGAGCGAGGCGTCGCCCGCCCACGACTTCTCCATCCGCAGGTGGGTGAGTTCGACCGAATCGCCGAGGTCCACCCCACCGACGGATTCGTGACGCACCAACTGCGTCAGGCGACGACAGAACAGGTAGTCGCACTCCAGCTTCACGTCGGTGAACGACACCACTTGCGAGAGGAAGCTGTAGATCCGGGTGAAGCGGGTGAGCACGTCACGGAACTCTTCTTGTCGCCCGTCGTCGAGCGCGCGGAACCGGTCGACGGCGGGCTGCATCACGGTGCTGATCCGCTGATGGTTCTTCTCGGGGTCGGCCAACAGCAGGCCGACCATCGTCTCGATCTCTTCGGCGCGTAGCACGTCGTACGGCCCGAGTTCGGCGTGGGTGTCGTACAGCAGATGCGGGTCGGTGGGCGGGGCGTGCGTGCGCACGAACCACGGAGCGAACGATTCTTGGATCTGCTCGTGGGTGTTGCGGAAGTCGAGCACGAAGGTGCCGGTCTTGTCGACGTGCGTGCGGTTGAGGCGCGACAGGGTCTGCACGGCGGCGAGGCCGGTGAGCGTCTTGTCGACGTACATGGCGTAGAGCTTCGGTTGGTCGAAACCGGTCTGGTACTTCTCGGCGACGACGAGGATCTGCCAGTCGTCGGTGTCGAACCGGCTGGGTGTTTCCGATTCGGGGAACCCGTTCACCTTCGACTCGGTCCACTCGGTCTCGCCGCCCGGCCCGTCATCGAGGAGCTTGCCGGAGAAGGCGCACAGCACACCGACGTCGCCGATGCCATGTTCGGCGCAGTACTTGTCGAGCGCCCGCTTGTACCGCAGCGCGTGCAGACGCGAAGCGGTGACGACCATCGCCTTCGCCTTGCCGCCGACCTTGGGGGCCACGTGAGCGCGGAAGTGGTTGATGACGACGTCGGCGCGCTGGGCCAGGTTGTGCTCGTGAAGCGAAACGAATCGGGCGATGGCCGAGCTGGCGCGTGACTTGTCGAGCTCGGGGTCGTCGGTGATCGCCTTGTCGATCTTGAAGTACGTGTCGTAGGTGACGTAGTTGGCGAGTACGTCGTGGATGAACCCCTCTTCGATGGCTTGACGCATCGAGTAGAGGTGGGACGGCTGGTACTTACCGGTGTCGGCGTTGCGCCGCCCGAACAGTTCGAGCGTGCGGCCCTTCGGTGTGGCGGTGAACGCGAAGAACGACATGTTCGCCTGCCGCCCACGGGCAGCCACCTCGGCCGCGAGCAGGTCTTGTACCGGGTCGGGCACCTCGGGCATCAGTGACATCTCGGCCAACTCGGCTGCCGCGAGTTCGGCCGCTTCAGTTGCCGCTGGGTCGGCGTCGCCTCCCCCGAGGACCTTCTTCATCTCTTTGGCGGAGTCGCCGGTTTGTGAGGAGTGGGCCTCGTCGACGATCACCGCGTATCGGCGCGACTTCAGCCCTTCCTGCGCGTGGCGCATCACGTAGGGGAACTTCTGGATCGTGGTGATCACGATGCGGGCGCGCTCGCCCGCCAGCGCCTCGGCGAGTTGCTTGGAGTCTTGGTCGATCTTCTCGACGACGCCGTGGGTGTGCTCGAACTGGTAGATCGTCTCCTGCAGCTGCCGGTCGAGCACCAGCCGGTCGGTGATCACGACGACCTTGTCGAACACCTTGTGGTCGTCGGCGTCGTGCAGCGACGACAGCCGGTGCGCGAGCCATGCGATCGTGTTCGACTTGCCGGATCCGGCCGAGTGCTGCACGAGGTAGGAGTGACCTGCGCCGTGCTCGCGAGCGTGGGCGACGAGATCGAGGACGGCGCTCCACTGGTGGTAGCGCGGGAACAGCGTGACCTTCTTGCCCGACCCGTCGGCGGTGTCGTTCGTGGTGAGCACGAACCGGGCCAGCAGGTCGAGCCAGGCGTCGCGTGACCAGACGTCTTCCCACAGGTAGCTGGTGCGGTAGCCGTCGCGCTGCGGGTTGCCGGCGCGGTCGCCGTTGCCCTGGTTGAACGGGAGGAACCGGGTGCTCTCGCCCGACAGGCGGGTGGTCATGAAGACCTGTTCGGTGTCGACGGCGAAGTGCACGATCGCCCGCCGCAAGAGCGCGTTGCGGGGGTCGCGGTCCTTGCGGTACTGCCGCTTGGCATCTTCAGCGGTCTGCCCGGTGAGGTGGTTCTTGATCTCGGCCGTGGCCACCGGAATGCCGTTGAGGAACAGCCCCGCATCGACAGTCTTGGTCGACGACGGCTCATACGGCAGCTGCCGGGTAACCGTGAGCCGGTTCGCCCGATACTTGGCATCGAGGTCGGCGTTCAGCCCCGACGCGGGGCGGAAGTAGGCCAGCCGGAGCTCGGCCTTCTCGTGCCCGGCGTAGACGATGCCGTGGCGCAGCACGTCGACGGTGCCCCGGCTGTCGAGCTCTTTCGAGAGTCGATGAGCGAACGCCCGCTGCGCACCGTCGGCGGTGGAGTGCGAGCGGCGCACCTTCTCCCACTCCTCCGGCTGTGTCGCCCCGATGAACGCG
>DATKCX010000276.1:0-15732 GCA_035512975.1 Ilumatobacter sp. | reverse complement strand
ATCCACCTGCTCGACGCGATCGAAGCGGGCGAACGCAAGCGGGCAATGCCCGACGCCCCGCTCATGACGCACGCCGAAGCCCCAGTAGCCGGCGACTAGTCGCTGGGGTCAATCCCACCGGGCAAGCTGTCAGTCGAAGTTGAGGGGTGGCATTTCGTCGGTCAGCAACAGCGTGTAGGCCTGCAGCCGCGTAGCGGCGCGCAGGTACTTCATCACCCAGGCGTGCAAACCGGTCGGCCACTTGCCGGTGAAGAACACGGCGAAGAACGCGAGGAACCAGCAGATGCTGGCGACGATCGCGATCAAGATCAGCACGATCAGCGCCGGGATCGCCCAGATGAACCGGAGTCCGACGGTCAGGCGATTGCGGTCGGTCAGCTGTGGCACGAAGCTCACCGACACCGGGTGTCCACCCGGATCTTGCGCCGTGGTGGGGAACTCGAACGGTGGATACGTCTCGTGCAGGAACCCCGCGTATGCCGTGGCCCGCATGGACGTGCGAAGTGCCATGCACTGGAAGTTGGCGATGCCCTCAGGGAGTTTGCCGGTGAACAGGATGATGAACCACGACACCACAGCAAGGATTTGGGCGACGTAGCTGAGTGCGTACGCCAGGATAAGAAATGGAATTCCGAGCAACCACTGCACGAGTGGGCGCCAGTTGGCAATCTTGTCGGGGGTTTGCACGTCGATTTCTGCTGGGTACATCTGAGTTGTCCCTTCATGAACACTCGACTTCGTCAGGCGGTCTGCCGGTGACTCGACGGAGCGTAGTTCCGCGTGTCTGACCCCTCAGCGATACCGAGGAGGGTGCAACCGGCCAAGGGCTCCTAAGTCACAGGGGTGTCGTTCTCAAGCGTTGCAAGGGCATGGTCGATACACGGTCATCCTTCGCCCTGCTTGCCGCGACACCATCGACGACTTGCTTGTCGCTGCTCGTGGCAGCGACCGCGATCTCGACTTGGCGCTGCTGCGCGTCGGCGTGCTCGCGCCTGCTGATCTCGGCCCGATCAAGACCGTGTTGACCCTCGACGGTGTCGCACTGCGCTCAGCGGTGAACCCGGACGGCCACTGCGTCATCGAAGTGCTGCGTGCCGGCGAACCCTTGGGCTACCTTCACCACAACGGTGACGTCGACCTGTTCGACGCCGTCATCGCAGTCGTCGCCGCCTGAACCGCGCAGAACGCGACGCCTGTCAGTGTGGGGGCGTCAGCGAGCCAGAACCTCTACCGATCAGCGGCGTAGCGAGCTCGCCGATCCCACGCGTCAATCGCCGGCCACACCGTGTCTCCAGCACCAAGCTTCCAGCGACCCACCACGTCAGCGAACGGCTCCTCGTTGGCCACCACCGCTGCCTGCACCGCAGCTCCGGTGGCCACCGTTTCGTCGGTGTGAGGCACGACCACTGGTTGCCCGCTGAGGTCGGCGAGGCGTTGTCGGTACGCCACCGATCGCGCACCACCGCCCACCAGGAACAGTCGGCCGTTGCACGCGGCACCCACGGCGCGCAGGGCGTCGATACCGTCGAGGAGCCCGCACAGCACACCGTCGTGCGCGGCGAGGGCGAGTTGCTCACGGCTGGTCGCGTTGGTGAGCCCCACGAACGTGCCGGTGGCGTCGGGCAGGTTGGGGGTGCGCTCACCATCGAAATACGGCACCAACATCACGTCACCAGGCGCACGGGTTGCGGCCATGGCGAGATTCGCCAAACCCGATGCGTCGGTGCCCAACCATCGCGCCACCGTGTCGGTGACTTTCGTGGCGTTGAGCGTGCACACCAACGGGAGATAGTCGCCGGTTGCCGACGCGAATCCCGCAACCGCTCCGGATGGGTCACGCGTGGGCGTGGATGACACCGCGAACACGGTGCCCGACGTGCCGAGCGACACGGCCACGTCGCCAGCGCTCAACCCCAGCCCCAAGGCAGCCCCCATGTTGTCGCCGCTCCCCGGCCCGACGATCACGCCGGCAGGTAGACCGAGCGCGGCCGCAGCATCCTCACGAATCGTTCCGGCCACTTCGGTCGCCCCCAGCACACGAGGCAACATCGGCACCCAGGTATCGGGATCGAGCCCAGCAGCCCGAAACGCTTCAGGCACATACGCGCCGCTCTCCGCATCGAACCAGCCGGTGCCCGACGCATCCCCACGATCGGTGACGTGCTCGCCGGTGAGCATCCAGGTGAGGTAGTCGTGGGGCAGCATCACCTTCGACACCCGTGCCAACGAGTCGGGCTCGTGCTCTCCCACCCAGGCGAGCTTCGTCACGGTGATCGCTGCCACTGGGCACGTGCCGGTGAGCTGAGCCCAACGTTCTCCGCCCAGCGCCGCGACCATGGAGTCGGCCTGGGGTGCCGACGTGGTGTCGTTCCACAACTTTGCTGGTCGCACCGGTGCTCCGTCGGCATCGAGCAACACCAAACCGTGCTGTTGCCCGGCCACCGACATCGCCACCGCGGCCGCGCGCACGTCAATCGGGAGCGACCCGAACGCTTCCACCAGCGCCGACCACCAGGCGGTGGGATCTTGCTCCGACACCGGCGGGCTGGTGGGCGGATGTTTGACCGACGCTGTCGCGACGACACGCCCGGACGTGATGTCGCGCGCCTCGACCTTCACCGACTGGGTGGATGAATCAACCCCCAACACCACACGTGACGGATGGGGTCTGACCCCATCCGTCACGTGTGATGCGTCGGGTTCGGAGCTCACTTCGCGAGGTCGATGTAGCGGTGGACCACTGCTTCGAGCACCTCTTGGCGGCCCGACGTGGGCTGTGGTGCCGGTGCGATGAGCTGACGCTCATGCAGCGAGGCGAGGGTCTCGTCGCCGTTGAGGATGCGTTGGCCCAACTCGTCGTTCCAGCCAGCGTAGCGGTGTTCCAACGGGCCGCTCAGCGCACCGTCTTCGATCATGTTCGCGGCCACCAGCAGCGACTTGGCCATCACGTCGATGCCACCGACGTGGCCGTGGAAGAGGTCGACCCGGTCGATCGACTGACGCCTCAGCTTGGTGTCGAACATGAGGCCGCCGGTGGTGAAACCGCCAGCTCTCAGGATCTCGTACATGCCGAGCGACATCTGCTCGACCGATGACGGGAAGCGGTCGAGGTCCCAGCCCAGGCGATCGTCACCGGAGTTGGCATCGATCGAGCCGAAGATGCCACAGTTCGCCGCCGTCGCGACCTCGTGGTTGAAGTCGTGACCAGACAGCGTGGCGTGGTTCACCTCGATGTTGACTTTGAACTCGTTCTCCAGCCCGTACTTCTGGAGAAACCCGAACACCGTGGCGACGTCGTAGTCGTACTGGTGCTTGGTGGGCTCTTGCGGCTTGGGTTCGATGAGGAGGGCACCATCGAACCCGATGTGGTGCTTGTGCTCGACCACCATGTTGAGGAACCGACCGAGTTGATCGAGCTCACGTTTCATATCGGTGTTGAGCAGCGACTCGTACCCTTCGCGTCCGCCCCACAACACGTAGTTCGCCCCGCCCAGTTGGTGGGTGGCGTTCAGCACGTGGCACACCTGCGCGGCCGCATGCGCGAACAGTTCCGGGTCTGGGTTGGTGGCCGCACCCGACATGTAGCGGCGGTGCGAGAACGCGTTGGCGGTGCCCCACAGCAGCTCGACGCCGGTATCGGCCTGATACTGGCCGGCGAGGTCGACCATCTCGTCGAGGTTCGCGCACGACTCTTTGAACGAGGCCCCTTCTGGCGCGATGTCGCGATCGTGGAACGCGTAGAACGGCGAGCCGAGTTTGGTGAAGAACGCGAACGCCGCCGCCATCTTGTCTTTGGCCGCTTGCATGGGGTCGACGCCCGCTTGTAGCCACGGGCGATCGAAGGTGCCTTCACCGAAGATGTCGGAACCCGGCCAGTTGAAGCTGTGCCAGTAGCACACGCCCACGCGGAGGTGGTCACGCATCGTCTTTCCAGCGACCACACGGTCGGCGTCGTACCAGCGGAACGCCAGCGGGTTGGTGCTCTCGGGGCCTTCGTAGGCGATGGGATCGATGTGTTCGAAGAAACTCATGGGGTTCACTTTCCAGTAGGCAGGTCAGGCGAATTCGGAGACCAACACGGTGCGACCTTCGGCGACCGAGCGGCTGGCCGCGAGGCCGAGGATGAGGGGCGCACGACCGTCGGCAAGAGTGACGGGTGACGGCGCGCCATCGCGCACCACGGCCACGAACGCACCCCATTCGGCGATGTACGACGGGATGTAGCGGTCGAGGAAGAAGTACGGAATGGTGTCGTGACGCGACCCGGCCGCGGTGCGCAACACGGTGGTGGTGGAGTACGGGTTCTCCGACTGGGCCATGCCACCCGAGCCGAACACTTCGACGCGCTGGTCGTAGCCGTACACGGCTTGGCGCGAACAGTCGATGGTGGTGAGAGCACCGCATTCGTGGCGCATGGTGACCACCACGGTGTCGTAGTCGCCGGCTTCACCGATCGCTGGGTCGACTCGTACCGCGGCGAACGCGGTGACTTCCACCACTTCGCTCCCGACGACGAAGCGCGCCATGTCGAAGTCGTGAATCGTCATGTCGTTGAAGATGCCACCCGACACCGCGATGTAGGCGATGGGGGGCGGTGCGGGGTCACGGCTGGTGATGCGGCACATGTGCACGTCACCCACGTCGCCGCTGAGCACGCTGTCTCGGACGCCCTTGTGGCTGGGGTCGAAGCGACGGTTGAAACCCACCTGCACGGCGATGCCGGCTGCTTCCGCAGCTGCGATGCCGCGGTCCACCTCGGCAAGGTTCAACGACAGCGGTTTTTCGATGAAGACCGCCTTGCCTGACTCGGCGGCACCGATCAGCAGGTCGATGTGGGTGTCGGTGGCGGAACAGATGGCCACCGCGTCGATGTCGGATGACGCGAACATCTCTTCGGGCGTCATGATTGCCGCACCGCGCTTGGCCGCCACCTCTGCTGCAGCCGCCTCGACGACGTCGTACGCGGCTGCGAGTGCTGCGCCGTCGACCTGGGTGGCGAGTAGGTCGGCGTGCATGCGACCGATGCGGCCGCAGCCGAGCAAGCCGATGCGGACGGGATGTGGGGTTGTCATTGCGTGTACTCCGTTTGATCGACTGGTGTCTTGGTAGCTGGTGTGTTGGTGGATGGTGTTGTGCTGACGGGCGTGGGGTTGGGGGGTGAGTTGAGGGGGTGCAAGGTCGACACGACGCGACCGTCGACTTCATCGACCGCGTACACGGTGAGTGGGGTGCGAGCCGGCCGGCGGGTCGGCGCGCCGGTTCGCGCGTCGAAACGGGCATTGTGTTTCGGGCACTCGATGTCGCCGTCGATCAGCGCGCCGTCGCACAGATGGAACTGCTGATGCGTGCAGTAGCCGTCGGCCAACGCCAACGACCCGTCGTCGAGCCGACACAGCACGTAGCTGGCGGCGGGACGATCATCGACCGCGGCAACGTCGATGCGGCGGAGCGCGCCCCGTGTCAGCCCGACCGCATCGCCCAAGTCGAATCGGCCGTCGGTGTTCGGCGCAGCGGGTGAATGAAAGAACGCCGTCTCACCAACATCGATTTTTGCCGCCGCTGCCCGAGCCGGCGGCAAGTCGAGCGGAATCTCGTAGCTGGGGTCGTGTTGCTGCTTCCACAACGTGGAGAAGATCTCTCGGTAGGCCGATACGACGTTGGGCTTGATGGGCGCGAGCTGATCGCGAATCTCGGCGTGCAGACCAGGAAGCGCGTGATAGGGAACGCTGGGGAAGATGTGGTGTTCGACGTGGTAGTTCATGTTGAGGTAGAGGAACCGCAGCACCGGGTTCATCCGCACCGAACGGCTGTTGAGTCGGTGATCGAGCACGTCTTCGCGCATGCCTGCGTGTTGGGTGATGCCGAAGAACACCATCAGCCACGCGCCGTAGATGCTGGGGAGACCGAAGAACAGAAGCGGCCAGATCGATTGAACCGCGATGGCCCATGCCACGATGCCAGCGGTGATCGCCACGAAACCCCGGGCCTCCCACACCACCTTGCGTTGTTCGTTCTCGGGCACGAAGTCACGAATGCCATCGTCGAGCGACCCGAACGCGTTCTTCACGAGCCGCCAGAACATCAATGGCCCACCCTGCAGATGGGTGAACGCGAACGCAGCGCGCCACGCGTTCGACGGGCGTTCGAACAGGATCTCTGCGTCGCGGCCAACGATGATCGTGTCGGTGTGGTGGCGATAGTGCGACCACCGCCAGGTGGTTGGGCCGCGCCACAGCATGAAACAGGCGACGTAGTAGATCGTCTCGTTGGCAACAGTGGAAGCGAACGCAGTGCCGTGGCCGTGCTCGTGCCAACGCGCGTCGGCCGCGCCGCCGTACAGCGCCGCGTACACCGCGAGCGGGACGATTGCCCACCAACTCGGCAACAGCACGAACGCCGTGACGCCGCTACCGATGAGCAATGCCAGCCACAAGATCGTGTCGCGCGCGGCGCGCCCGTTCGACCGTGCCTGCAGGTTGCGGAGCGCGGCAGGGTCGATGACCGGCTGGAACCAGGCAGCCTCGACGAGACCGCGCTCAGCAGCGCGAGCCCGCTCGGGCCCGGTCAGCGAGTAATCCCGCCCCGCGTCACGCATGGGGTCAGACACCATCCGTCACGCCTTCCGGAGGGATTCGACGGTCTCCCACTGACCGGACGCGCACGACCGCAACCACGCATCTTGGAAGCTGACATATTCGACCGCTTGGGCGAAGCCGGGGTCGTGCTGAGCGCCTCGCGCCACCGACGACAAGAACTCGTAGTTCTCGATGACTTTGAGGTCTTCGTAGCTGATCGCATTGGCGTCACCTGGCACGAAGTGACCGTGGTACGGGTAACGATCGCCCGCATACACCTTGGTGTAACCCCGTGGCGCAACACCGGATTCGTCGACGATGTACACGTCCATCTCGTTCATCGTTTCCAGGTTCCAGCGCAACGAGCCCTTGGTGCCGTACACCTCGAATGCCATCTGCGATTCCGGGCCCATGATCGCGCGAGATGATTCGAACGTGCCGCGCGCACCATTCGCGAACGTGACCATGGCTGCCGCGTAGTCCTCGTTGGTGACCGCTCCGGTGGGGTCGCCAGGATTGCCGCGGTCGTAGTGGGTGCCACCAGGAGTGGGCAACGGGCGGTCACGGATGTAGGTCTCCATGGTTCCACTCACCGTACCGATGGGGCCGACCAACATGGTCGCGAGGTCGACCGCGTGCGACAAGATGTCGCTCGACACCCCGTACCCGGCCTCGTCCACCAGGAACCGCCACGAGAGAAGACCCATCGGGTCGGCGCCGTACATCGAGAAGAAGCGGCCGCGGTAGTTGGTGATCGCGCCGAGCGCGCCGCTGTCGATGAGTTCTTTGGCGTGGCGCACCAACGGTGCCCACCGATAGTTGTAGCCAACGCCGGTGACGACACCTGCTGCTCGGGCGACGGCTTCGACGCGCACTGTCTGATCAGGCTTGCCACCAACCGGCTTCTCACAGAACACCGCCTTGCCCGCTTGCGCTGCAGCGATGGCAACCGCTTCGTGGAGCATGTTGGGCGCGGTGACATAGACCACGTCGACGTCGGGGTGATCGATGACGTCTTGCCACTGCTCGACGGCGTGTTCGAAACTGAACCCATCGAGCGCTTGGGCGCGACGTTCGGGGCTGTTGTCGCCCACCACGACCAGGCGTGTGTTGAACTCACGCTCGGGAAACAACGAGGCAATTCGCGCCGCTGAACGGGAGTGGGCCATGCCCATCCACCCGAATCCAACGATGCCAATACCCAGTACGGGTCGAGTACTCATGAAGTGTTGCCTTTTGCGGGGGAGGATGGCGAGGCGCTCAGCCTCACCTAGTCGAGGGCTGCGTGCAGCTCGTGTTCGAGTGCCTCGAGCTCCGCACCACCGGCCATGAGACCGGTGAGTTCGTCGACGCTGATGTCTTCTTTGGCGAACGAACCCATGGACTGCCCACGGTTGAGAATGAGGAAACGGTTGCCCACTGGATACGCGTGACGCGGGTTGTGGGTGATGAAGATCACCGCAAGGCCCTGCCTACGGGCTTCGACGATGCGCTTCAATACCACGCCCGACTGCTTCACTCCGAGAGCCGACGTGGGCTCGTCGAGGATCAGCACCTTGGCGCCGAAATAGCCGGCGCGGGCGATGGCGACCGACTGGCGCTCACCGCCCGACAGCGTGCCCACCGGCTGCTCGGTGTCGCGGATGTCGATGCCCATCTTGGCCATCTCTTCCTTGGCGATGGACTTCGCTTTCGGTTGATCGATCCACTTGAGGGGCCCGATCCCCTTGGTGGGCTCGGCGCCGAGGAAGAAGTTGCGCCACACCGACATGAGGGGCACCATCGCAAGGTCTTGGTACACGGTCGCTATACCGGCGGCAAGCGCGTCGCGTGGCGAGGCGAACTGCACCGGCTCGCCGTTGACGCGGATCTCGCCCTCGGTCTGCTGGTGCACACCGGCCAGGATCTTGATGAACGTGGACTTGCCCGCGCCGTTGTCACCGAGCACACAGGTGACTTCACCCGCATTGACGTGGGTGCTCACGTCTTTCAGCGCGATGATGTTGCCGTAGAACTTCGTGATGTTGTCGAGTTCGAGCAAATGCTCTGAGCTGGAGCTGGTCATGGTGTCGCCTTTCGCTCTGACGATGGTGTCGAGACGATAGAAGTCGAAGTAACGGGGAACGAGACGGTCGTGCGGGACATCATCGGCGCAAACCCTCCGCGCGCTTCCTGATGGAGCGGTTGGCGATGACAGCGAGCAGCAAGATCACACCGAGGAACAAGAAGCGCCAGTCGGAGTTCCAGCGGGAAGCCGGAATGCCGAGGGTGGCCATCGACACGATGATCGCGCCGATCGCACCGCCGAAGGCCGAGCCGTACCCGCCCGTGAGTAGCGTGCCGCCGACCACTGCGGCGATGATGTATTGGAATTCGAGACCGTCACCGGTGGCCGCCTGAATGGTGTTCAGACGGAACGCCAACAGCATGCCGACCAGCCACGACGCACCGGCGACCAGCATGAACAGCTGTGTTTTCGTCCGTGCGGCAGGTACACCGACCTGACGGGAGGCTTCCTTGTTGCCGCCGACGGCGAACGTCCAGCTGCCGAAGCGGGTGCGAGCGAGCGTCCACGTGAGCACTGCCGTGAACCCGATGAACCACACGATGCGCATCGAGAACTTCGCCGACGGAATGCCCGCGTCGATCTCGGCTTGCACGGTGAACAGCAACTTGACGGCGAACCCGATGGCGGCGAGCACGAGACCAGCGGTGATCATGCGACCACCGAGGTGTTCGGCAGCCGAGTTCGGGCGGCTGCGCTCGGCGAAGAGCAGCCCGAGAATCGCCCAGCTGACGACCATCAGCGCAATGGCCAGCAGCACGCTGAAGCCTTCGGAACGGAACTTCACCGACGTGGATTCCGACTGGATGAAGAACGCCATCGCAGCGATGAGCACAGCGACGAGCAGCGTGACGACAGCTCGTGTCATGGAGTTGACTCGCTTGGCTTTGGCCACACCGACGACCAACAACGTGAAGCCGGTGACACCGAACGCCAACATCAGCGTGGCGCGGAAGCCTTGCTTGGTCCACGGGAACACGAATCCGGTGGTGTCGTTTGCGTCCCAGGCCTTGGCGGCGATGACGAACCCAACCAGGCAGACAACGCCGAGGCCGACGAACTTGGTGACCTCGGGCGTGAACTTCAACTCGCCACGGTCGCTGTTGGGCTCGAAGCGCCAGGTCGCGAACCCGTGCAACGCAACGATGGTTCCGACGGCGATCAGCGCGGCACCCAGCCAGTTCCCCGACGTGTTGTCGGTGACGTGCAACAACACGATGCCGCCGATCGCAGCAGCCAACCCGACGACGAACTGCGGGAGCCCAGATGACTTCGGCCCATCGGAGCGCCGCTCGAAGTTCAGTTCGTGCACGGCCAGTGCAATCATTGCGAGGCCGCCCAACACCCCGACGGTGTACACGGCGTCGCGGCCGCCCCACACGTGCAGCGTGCGGTCCCACTCGCCGGCGAAGATCTTCTGGAAGAACGAGAACCCGGCACCTTCGTCGGCACGCCCCACTTGGATCTGATCGACGATGAGCTTGCCGAAACCGAGCTTGGCACCTTTCAGGATGAAGAAGGTGGCCAGGGTGATGATGAAGCTCGGCAGCGCCGTCTTTTCCACCATCCAGCCGTTGAAGAAGCCGATCCCCATGGCAGCAGCGAACGAGAGCGGGATCGCCACGACGTATGGCAGGCCCGCGCCGCCGAGGTCGCCAGTCTCTTTCACCAACAAGATGACGAGCATCCCCATGGCACCGGTGTTGGCACCCGACGACAAGTCGAACTCGCCGCCGATCATCAGCATCGACACCGCGACGGCCATGATGCCGAGCGTGGCGGCGTAGTCGAGGATGCCCGACGCGCCGTTGGCGTTGCCGAACGGCACGGCAACCGCCCAGAAGAACAACCAGATCCCGACCGCACCCAACAAGGCACCGATTTCGGGTCGGATGAAGAGGCGCTGGAAGACGCCCCGGTAGGCGAGACGTTCGTCGCCTCTTGCTGCACTCATTGCCGCGACCGCGGCTGCACTTGCGTCGGTCATCGAGACCTACCCCCGTGAGTCAGATGAAGGATGTAAATCATGTGAGGTCGAGTGCTCGGGGCCACACGTGGCGGCCCCGAGCGTCTCAACTCTTCAAGGTGTTACAGATAGGCGTCCTGATCCCTGTGCCCAATGGGCAGGGATCAGCGGGTACCTTCGGCGACGAGGGCCTTGACCGCTGCCGCGTTTTCGGGGGTGACGAATCCCGGACCCGTGAGGATCGGGAGGCCGCCGCCGAGGGTGTTCTGGTTCGTGACGTTCAAGTACAGGAGCAGGATCGAAACGTAACCCTGCAAGTACTGCTGCTGATCGACCGTGAAGGCGATGTCGCCTGCCTCGATGAGGTCGATGATTTCGGGTGTGATGTCGAAGCCGCCGACCGGAATGGTCAGGCCCTGGTCTTGTGCCGCACGGAGACCCGACACTGCGATGACCGGGCCGGTGCCCATGAAGCCGTCGATGTCAGGATCGGCCTGCATGGCCGCGGCGATGGTGTTCTGCTGCTCGGTCACGTCGGCGTCGAGACCCATGAACTGGGAGACGACCTCGCCGGAGAAGGTCTCGGCGAGACCGTCGCAACGCTCTTCGAGTGCCACATTCGACTGCTCTTGAATACCGCAGAGGATCTTGGTGGCACCCAGGTCGTTGAACCGCTCTCCAGCGCCATTGCCGGCGATGAGTTCGGTCTGGCCTACGTGGGTGAGTGCGCCGATCTCCTGGTAGTCGTTGGAACCGGAGTTGAGCGTGATCACCGGAATGCCCTGGCCGACAGCGCCCTGGAGCGGGCCGACCAACTGGTCGGGACTCGGCAGCGAAGCGGCGATGCCGTCGGAACCTTCAGCGATGGCCTGCTCGATGAGCTGCACCTGGACACCCGGATCGTTGTTCGATCCGAGCCACACAGCGGTGACGCCGAGGTCTTCGGCGGCTGCGTCCATGCCACGCTTGACGACCGACCAGAACGGGCCGTCGTCTGAGTGGGTGACCATGTGGAACGTGAGATCGCTGCCCTGGCTGGCATCGACCGAGTCGGTGGCAGCGGTGGTGCCATCGGTTGCAGTGGTGCCATCAGAGCCGGCAGCAGTGGTGTCGGTGGCGTCGGTGGTGTCGCCACCGGCGGCCGTGGTGTCGGACGCATCGTCGTCGTCTCCACCGCACGCCGCGAGGACGAGCGAGAGTGCGGCAACTGGCGCAATTACGGTACGCATCTTCTTCATGTGAATGGTTCCCCCATTTGAGTGTTCGGGCTGGGCTTCGGAAGACGTCCATCGGCTCGGAAACCCGCACTGGTGCCGGATTCAAGGCGTACAGCCCTCAATTCGGCACCGGAGTCACGATCTCATCCCCCATGGACGCTCCACTGTTGAAGCGCTCTAATCATTGTGCTTCAATCAGTGGTTGTCAAGGTCAACCGCGACGAGAGGGGGACATTTCATGCCGAAGCCAACAATGGATGACGTTGCGCGCAGAGCCGGAGTGTCGCGCGCCCTCGTCAGTCTCGCCCTGCGCGGCTCTGACAAAGTGGCCGAGGGTTCCATGAAGGCTGTGCTCGCAGCGGCTGAAGAGTTGGGGTACCGGCCGAACCTCATCGCCCGCAATCTGGCGAGCAAGCGAACCCGCACGATCGGGTTGATCATCAACGATCTCCACAATCCGTACTTCCCTGGGATCGCCGACGGGGCTCACGATGCCGTGGGCCGACTGGGCTATCGGTTGCTGATGAACTCCGCATTCCTCAGCCCGCGCGACGAGATCTCCGCGTTGGAGATGTTCATCGACCTGCAGGTCGACGGCGTGATTCTCACCGGCGGTATGGCGTCGGCGAAGGCGATCGATTTTGGGGCGCGAAGTGTTCCGCTGATCGTGGTCAGCCGCCCGCTCGAGTCGCAGCTGGTCGACACCGTCAACAACGACGACTTCCTCGGCTCCACCATGGTCATCGAGCACCTCATCGGGCTGGGTCACCGCCACATCGCCCACGTGTCGGGCGGCCCAGCGGCCGGCGCACCCCAACGACTCGCCGGGTACGAGGAGACCATGCGCCGACACGGCTTGGAACGCCATGTCGAACTCGGGTCGTTCACCGAACGATCGGGCGTCGCCGCCGCCCAGCGCGTGCTGGCGAGTGGGCGTCCATGCACGGCGATCTTCGCCGGCAACGACCTCAGCGCGCTCGGCGTGCTCGACGTGCTCGACGCCGCCGGGCGACGGGTACCTGAAGACATCTCGCTCGTCGGCTACGACAACACGTACGTCGGGGCCTTGCGGCACATCGGTTTGACGTCGGTGGAGCAGCGTCGCCACGAGCAAGGACAGCTCGCGGTGGAACTGCTCATCGAGCGCATCGAGCACGGCCGCACCGAGGCGGTACAGCGAGTGGTGGTCCCCAGCCTGGTGGTGCGCGGCACCACCGCCCCGCCCCCCACGCCCTGACGCCGCGGAGGTCCGCCCGAGCTACCGCAGGCAACCCGCCTGGCGCTAGTTGCCTGCGCGGCTTCAGGTGAAGTTTTCGAAGTAGCGGCTGGGGGTGGGGCCGCGTTGGCCTTGGTACTTCGAGCCCTTGGCACCTTTGCCGTACGGGCGCTCTGCCGGCGTGGTCATCTCCATCACGCTGATCTGGCCGATCTTCATGCCCGGGTACAGCGTGATCGGCAGACTGGCCACATTGGCAAGTTCGAGCGTGATGTGCCCGTCGAAGCCGGCATCGATGAACCCTGCCGTGGAGTGAATCAGCAGGCCGAGTCGGCCGAGGCTCGATTTGCCCTCCACGCGTCCCACGAGGTCGTCGGGCATCACCACTCGCTCCAGCGTGGAACCCAGCACGAACTCGCCCGGATGCAGCATGAACGGTTCGTCGCCGACACCGTGCTCATCGACGGGCATCTCGATGAGTTCCGTCAGCGCCGTCATGTCCTTCTTCACGTCGATGACACCAGCGGTGTGATTGCGAAACACCCGGAACAAGTGTGAAATGCGAACGTCGATCGACGAGGGCTGGATGAGAGATTCGTCGAGCGGTTCGATGACGATGCGCCCGGCGGCGATCTGCTCGCGCAGGGTCTGGTCCGAAAGGATCACAGGTCGGAACCCTAGCCACCTGCCAGGGGTCAGGCACCCAGCGCTGCCATCAGTGCCGGAGCTCGCCGAGGGAGTCGGCTTTCACCGCACCGCGCTCACCGAGCGGTGCTCCGGCACCGACCGTGGTGTCGTGCGCTGTCTGATGTTCGGTCTCCGCGTTGATCTCAGCCCCGAGCAGCACGATCACCGCGGTCAACCACAGCCACAGCATCAACACGATCACGGCCGCGATCGAGCCGTACGTCTCGTTGTAGGACCCGAAGTTCGACACGTACAAGCGGAACCCGAGCGTGACGACGACCCAGGCAACCACCGCGAACACCGAGCCGACCGACACCCAACGCCAACGAGGCGAACTCCGGTCGGGGGCGATCCGGTAGAGCACGGCGAGCGCCACTCCGAACCCGATCGCCAACCCGGGCCAGATCAGAATCCTCAGGATGCGACGCGTGCCGAACTCGAAGCCGGCGCGGTCGATGATCACCGGCAGCGCCACGACCGAGAACACCGCCGCCGCAACGAACAGGATCGCGCCGAACGTGACCACGATCGCCAGGCCGCGCTTCACGAACCAGTTGCGGCTCTCGTCCTCGTCGTACGCGACGTTGATGGCCGACAGCAGTTGGCCGATCGCCGCCGAAGCAGACCACAGCGACACCAGCAGGCTGACGAACACACCGATCGACAGTGCACCCGACGAGCTCGAACTGATCGCGACGAGCTGTTCGGTCAGCAGGTCGCGGGCCGAGTCGGGCAACGCACCGAACAGGTCGGCGACCACTTCTTCGGGCGAGCGGCCGCGGGTGACCAACCCGAGAATGGACACGAGCGCGGCGATCGCCGGGAACAACGCCAAGAACGCGTAGAACGCCACGCCGGCAGCGGTGATGGAGACATGATCGTTGCTCCATTCGTGACGGACTCGAACCACGATGTCACGCCAACCAGCCGCCGGAATCTGGAAGGGGTGCTCGGCCTCACGTCCTCGTCCCGGGACGAAGGTGCCGGCGTCGGCTTCCTCGTCGGCGACGATGCCAGCGGTGACGTCGACGACGTCGTCGGGATCGAACCCCTCGGGATGAACCGCGTCAGGCCGAGATTCATCGTCGCGGTCGAAACGGCGCACAAGGGCCCAGTTGCGGGGATCGAGTCGGTGAAGGAGCATCGGGTTCGTTCAACCTACGGATGTTCCGTCGTCGCCCCGACGCCCTTCCGCTCATCGCGCGTCAAATTGTGCAGGGAATTGTGCAGGGAGTAGCGGTCGTGGCACATCGAGCGACCGTCTGGCACGCTGAGCGCATGGGACACTCCGGCACGCTATGAACCTCGACGACGTCGTACTCGTACTGGCGGTCGTGACGGTCGGCATAACGGCAGGCGTGATGTTCTGCTACCAGATCACGATCATGCCGGGTCTCAGGCAGCTTCCCGACGACCGCTTCATCGAAACCTTCCAGCGTTTCGACGAGCAGACCGTTCGGCCCGTGTTCGTCGGGCTGATGTTCTTCGGTGGTCTCGTGTGCCTCGCAACGGTGGCGGGGCTGCATGTGGATGAGCGATGGTCGACCCGCTTCACGTTGCTGATCGCTGCCACCGTCGTGTATCTCGTCGGGGTCATCGTGCTCACGATCGTGTGGCATGTGCCGCGCAACAACGCGCTCGCTGCGCTATCGGTGCCGTCGATGACCGTCGATGAACTCGCCGCCGAACGGCAGAAGTTCGAAGACCCTTGGGTGCGCGGCAACATCGTTCGAACGCTGGCCGCAGCGGCGGCGCTGGCCTTGCTCGGCGCGGCAATGGTCACCAACGGCGTCGGCACGGCGATTCGCTGACGCAACGCCGTCGCTTCCCGCGCGAGACACGAGCCATCACCGATCGTGCCGGCCGGAAACCCCGGTGTGGTTCGGTGTTCCGGCGATCTACATTCGGTACATGTACCGCCCGCGCCACTTCGCTGCCGAGGACTCATGGGCCATCGCTGCCGCGGGCGACATCGGCTTCGGTCATCTCGTCGCTGGCGGGGCTGC
>DATKCX010000275.1:0-3671 GCA_035512975.1 Ilumatobacter sp. | reverse complement strand
ATCGAAGACACACGGTGCGGTGACATCGCATTCAATGCCACCGACGACGCGGGCAACCTCTACCTCGGCTCTCATCCTGGTCACGCCGTGTACATGGCGGCAGGGCTGGATGGGGACTCGCCACCTCCACAGTGCCTGCTCCGCATCAACCGCGGGGAGAGTCGATTTGACCCGGACTACTTCGTGAACCTCTCGGAGTTGTCGGGCGGAATCGTCGGTGGTCTGCTCCAAGGCACGAACGATCAGGCCTATGTGTTCCAGTACGACGGCGAGCCCGTCACCGAGGACAACTGGCAAGCGAGTCTTCGCGGCGATCAATGGGCCGTCTACGGTTTGGAGCTTGGAAATGAGTCGGACACCTACGGGGCAGTCGCGGGACTCGATTCCTTCACGGCTTACGGTGACTCGTTCAGCACCGTCGTGAACGGCGTGCGCAGACCGTTCCTGGTCGCCGTGGAGGCGGACTTTAGCGCGGGCAACTACTACGACGTGTCCACGCGGAGCGACGTCGTGACGGCGCTCTCGTTCCCTGGCTTTCCTGGGCGCGCTTACAGAGTCGACTGAGAGAACGCTCGGTGCGCGAACTTGTCCGACGAATCGACCGAGAGGCTCCAAATGAACGTAGCAGCGCACAGACAAAGTACCGAAGCGGCAGGGACACGAGCGACCGGCGTCGTCGTGCTCGCGCTTGCACTCAGTACGATGAGCTGCGGAAACAGTGGGGACAGCGGCAACCCCGGAGACCCAGCAGGCAACTACTTCCCCACCAGTAGCGTCGTCTTCGGGCAAGACAGCATCAGCACCTACCTCAGCCTGCTGCAAACCTTGGACCCGCAGGCAATCGACTACGACGGCGCGCGGGAGTTCGCGGGCTGGGCGGACCTCTGGGTGCACGAGGGCAAAGTCTTCATGACCGATGGGGAGGCGCCGGCCCTGACGCGCTACACGGTCGCGGCGGGCGGTGCGCTCGAACAGGACGGTCGGTTGAGCTTCGCGAACTACGGCGCCGACACCGCTGCGTTCTGGAGGAACGTGTTCGCGGGACCCGCGAAGGCGTACCTTTTCGTGCCCGGTGAGAGGGAGGTCGTCGTCTGGAACCCGGAGACTCTCGAGATCAGCGGGACCTTCGCGGTGCCCGAGCTCAGGGATCGCGCCTCGCAGCAACTGTACCTGACCGCCGATCGCTCGGCGGTCGTTCGCGGGGATCGGCTCTACGTGCCGGTCGCATGGGGCAACTGGGAGGATGTCTCGCTTTCGCACGACTCCGCGATCCTGGTGATTGACACCACTTCCGATGAGGTCCTCGCGACGCTGCCCGTGGCGTGCCCCGATCTGAATGTCGGGACGATCGACTACCGCGGCGACATCTACTTCAGCAACTGGGTTTACGGTGTGACGCCGGCGTTGTTCGAAGGCGGCCCGCACACCTGCGCCGTCCGAATCAGGGCGGGCCAGGATGTGATGGACGATGACTGGTCGCTCACGTTCGCCGACGTGACGGGCGGTCGCGAAGCGGCGGCGCTCAGGTTCATCGGCGACGGCAAGGCGCTGCTCTCCGTGTTTCACGACGAAGAGGTCGCGCTCACACCGGAATCCGACCGATACGCCACTCTGGACGCACCGCACTGGAAGTTCTGGACGGTAGACCTCGAAACGCGTAGCGCCCAGCCAGCGGAGGGCATCGGCTGGCACTCCGGCGGGTACTACAGCACCCGCATCGACGAGCGGAACATGCTCTTCGTTCCGAGCGCGGACTACGCGTCGACCGACGCGGTCGAGTTCTTTGCCGATGGCTCCGTCGAGCCTCGCTGGGAAGCGACCGGCTGGGTGACGCGACTCTTCAAGCTGAGGTGAACCATGAACACGAACATCACGAGCCCCCAGCCACTCGCACCGTTCCGCTGCCGGCAGGCTCATCTGGCAGCCTTGCGGCACTGGCAGGAGCGGTCGCCACGCTCCTTGCGCTACTCGGTCTCGCTGGATGCTCCGGGAGCGAAGACAACGGCGGTGACGGGGGAGACGACAGCGCCCCGCGGTTCGCGATCCCGACCGAGATCTACGGCGCAGACTTCGCCAGCTCGGCCAGCTACGTCCCAATCGTCCCCTCGCTCGACGTGGAGCGGGTCGATCTCGACGGCGCGCCTCTCGAAGGGATCGACCCAACGGAGGCGCGTTCACGCCCGTGCGGTTCGACGACCGGCTCTTCCTGTTGGTGCCAGGGGGCGAGGAGGACAACTAGGCCACGCAGCTCTACGAGGTTACCGGGGACCGCGCGATGCCGCCTTTGAAGGTGCCCGGATGGTCCTATCCGTTCGTCAAATTGCGCTGATTCGCTGAAGAGAACGAGTCTTCACAAAAAAGGAAACTGCAAACCCATGACTCTTCGCAACGCATCGCCCAAGGGCAGGAGTAGGTTCAACACGATGGCGGCAACCCTTGCCGCCATCATCGGGGCCTCCGCCATCTCGATCACCGCCTGCAGCGGAAGCAGCGAGAGTGAGTCCGGCGTCAATCTGGAAGCTCCCGCGTTCCTGCTTGGCACCCGCGTCTGGGATGACACGTCGACCACGTCCTACTTCCATGTCGTTTCGTCCATCGAGCCGCAGACTGCCATCGACGAGAGCCAGGCCCTCGAGGCGCCGGGTGCCGCCAAGCTTTACGCCATCGAGGGCGTCGGCTGGTTCGCCGTCGGCGGTGGTGAAGAACCGACGATCACGCGCTACACGCTCGACGACGAGGGCCGGCTCGACGCCGCCGGCACGATCAGCCTCCAGAACTACGGCATCGAAAGCTTGTGGGACACCCTCTACGTCGTGTCGCCCACGAAGGTGTATTACCCGGACCGCGACGGCCAGCGCCTGATCATCATCAATCCGAGCGCGATGGAGATCACGGGTGAGGTCGACCTGGGCGAGACAGCGCGAGATGGATTCCTGTCGCTCTACAGCTATGCCCACCTCGAGCGCGGCAGCCACATCCTGTTCTCCGTAGCGTGGATCGACTGGAACGAAACGGACTCAATCCTCGGAGAGACGGGCCTCGTGGTGCTCGATACCGAAACGGACACGGTGTCGAGGTTCGACGTCGACGCGCGCTGTGGCGGCGTCACGACGCCGGTGGAGATGAGCTCTGGTGACGTGTACTTGGTGAGCTCGGCGCTTGCCGCGGCCGCGCATCGGCTGGAGCGTTTGCCCACGCCACCGTGCGCGCTGCGCGTACGCGCCGGGGACGCCGCCTTCGACGCCGATTACTTCGAGAGCCTTGAAGCGCTCACGGGGAGTGCCCTGGCCGGCGAGCCCGTTCCCGGAGGCGGCAGCGATGTGTTCCTACGCGCCTTTGACGACGACCTCGGAACCGTCCCAGATGGCGCGCTCACCTGGGAGCTCACTAGCCAGTCGGCATGGCGCTGGTTGCGCTTGACGCCCGGCACCGGGGAACTGTCGCCCGTCGATGCGCTCGAGCCTTCGACGTCGGATGTGCTCTGGTTCCGAGTCGACGGAAAGGTCTACGGGACGGAGACGACGGCTGACTATTCCGAAACCACGCTGATCGAGCTCACGGCCGAAGGCGGGCCGCGTCGTGCCCTGACCGCGCCGGGGTTCCTGCACGGCATGGCGAGGATCCGCTGAGGAGGTGAGGTTGGGATGAAGCTCTCTCCTCACACTTTCGCC